>NZ_CAWPRC010000056.1:0-1574 GCF_963890165.1 Aliivibrio sp. SR45-2
TTAGAAAATGAACAATGACTTATTATAAAATTACATCACCGTTTCATCTTCTAGTTTAACCAATCCTAATTCAACTACCTCTTCAATTGGCATTGGTTTGTAAAAGAAAAAACCTTGAATACAAGCGATGCCTAAAGACTGTATAAAATCGACCTCGTCTTTAGTTTCTGCACCTTCAACCACAATACTCGCCCCTGTAATTTGCCCTAACTCAACGGCCAAACCAAATAACTTTCGACCACGTTCCGTGTCTATGTTTAACAATAAAGAGCGATCAATTTTTACTTTATCAAAATCAAAACGCGATAAGTAAGCAATTGAAGAATAACCAGAACCAAAATCATCGAGAGCAATCGTTATCCCTAACGATCTTAATTGATTCAAGGTTTTCTTTGTTTGCTGCTCATCTTTAATTAACAGCTCTTCCGTTATTTCTAATTCAAGTTGTGTGAAGCTTAATGAACTGCGGTTCACCAATTGAGTGACTGTTGTTAAAAATGTAGGCACTAATACCGTTTCTGGAGACACATTTATTGATACCTTAAAATTAGGATCATGCGCATAGAGGCTTGCCGTCGAAATCGCTTTTTCGAGCACCCAAAAATCCAATTCAGGCAATAAACCAAGTTCAGAAAAAGACTCAATAAAAGTGGGCGGTGTAATGTAACCAGAGTAAGAACGATGTCGAATTAGCGCCTCTAAAGAAATGACTTTTTGTTTATCAATGTCATATTGAGGTTGATAATATAAAATAAAATCCCCCGTTTTATGTAGGTGTTCTACATTCTTTTGAGCCGCCATATTTATCGATAAATGCGGAATATAACTGCCAATTGCTTTAGTAGTATCAATTTTTTCAGAGGTAAAGAAACGCTCAGTTAAAGAATCCAATGCTGTTTTTCCCATACTTAATTTATCCATACGAATAAAAAATGGGTAATAAATAGCAATACCAATCAATAAAATAACACCTTGAAGTATCGAACCTGAGATCTCACCTTCCGTTCCTAAATAACCACCGATCAATGGCGGTGTCATCCAACTAATCACTCCCATAATAGGAGGTACCATGCCCCATAACGTTGCAAAGTACGCAATAATTAACCCTGCAATAGGGGCTAATAGAAATGGAATAATCATCATTGGATTAAACATAATCGGTAATCCATACAAAATGGGTTCATTAATATTAAAAATACTAAGAAGTAATGCGGCTTTTGCGAGAGTTCGATATCCTTTATTTTTCGCAAATAATAAAACACATAACACCAAGCTAAGCGTGTTCCCCGAGCCCCCCATTCCGGTATAAAAATCATAAAAGTTACTGGTTAAGATCGGCATGGTTCCTATGCCCGCTTCAATCAGAACAAGACTCTCTGATGTCATCCTAAAAAGTTCTATTTTATAAGGTGCTAAAATCACATGCCCATTGATCCCAATAGACCAAAAAACACCTCTCATTAATTCATAAATTATCCCATCAAATAATGACATGGGATCTAAATCTGGCATTCCTAACGTAAGATCTAAGCCATCAAATACCACATATCTAATCGCATAACTCAAACAAACAA
>NZ_CAWPRC010000058.1:0-1556 GCF_963890165.1 Aliivibrio sp. SR45-2
ATCATCAGCGAGTGCTTCGAAATTAATTACAGTGATTGGCATGCCAGTGATTGTTGATTCGTGCTCTGTGTAATAACTTGATTCTGGAGTGATAAGTCCCTTTTCTTGAGAGAATGCATGAATGTGAACGCCTAATTCTTTGGCTAATTTAGCCAATACTTTAGCGTCTTTGCCTGTGATGATTTGGCTACGAATGATTTCTTCGCTTTTTACTCTTTGAACAAGAGAGGCGTTATAGCTAAGAACGTAATCTTCGTCACTCGTCATGCCCAATTCTTTAAGTTGAGATTTCATGCCATTCAGAGGGCGGCCTGATGCAAGCACAACGACAACACCTTGTTCTCGAGCGGCAGCGATGGCTGCTTTGTTTTCAGGTGAGATTTGTTTGTCTGAATTTAACAGTGTGCCATCCATATCAAGAGCAATTAATTTGTACATTCTTTTTCACCATAGTGGTTTAAATTACCTGAAGGTAGCTTACCTGATTTTTGTGAAAAAAATACTATATACTGTGGCTGATTTTTACTACCGATTAAGACCTATGAAACTAAGTACTCGTTTAGATACCATCAAGAATAAAGTGACCGTTCACTATGATCATATTTGGGATTGTTGTTGTGACCATGGTCAGCTTGGTGTTGCACTATTATCATCTCTGCCACACAGTGTGATTCATTTTGTTGATGTTGTAGATGAATTGATGATTAACCTAGAGGCGCAGCTTGATAAGCATGCCGCTGAGATTCAATCTAGATGGCAGGTGCATTGCATGGATGTAAGCCAACTATCAATCATCAATGATCAAAAAAATCTTATCATTATTGCTGGGGTAGGAGGCGAGTTACTGATTGAACTTGTTCGTTCTATTCGACAACGTAATAAAAATGCAGAGTTGGAATTTATTCTTTGTCCGGTATTGCACAATTATCGAGTGAGAGAAGAGCTTATAACAATGGGTTTTGGATTAAATTCAGAAACCTTAGTAAAAGAGAATAAGCGTTTTTATGAAGTAATGCATGTATCTAATCGTGCACTAAAACCGTTGTCTAAAACGGGGTCTGAAATGTGGAATTCAACCGATGTAGATCATCGAGAATATTTAGATAAAACAATCGCACATTACCAACGAATGGAAGTAAGCGTAGATAAAAAAAACAAAATTAGTGAACTGTACAAGTTGTTGTTAACTTCATAAATTGAGCACTATTAAGAAACACGACAAATAGATAGGTAAAGCGAAAGGTTATCAAAGAGATAAGCCTATATCGTAGGATTATGGTTTAGGCATATTTTCAATTAAATCAATTTATTATGCCAGTGCTTTTTAGCATCTAATATTTTAGAATTTTAGAGTTAAGAAAATTAAGGAACCATAATGGAAAATTTTGATTTAAAACAAAAGTTACTTCTTAAAACAATGCAAAAGGATTTTGATTTAGCTTTTGAAACGAAAGCGCTTAAAAATGATGAGCTAATTAAAATGCTTAAATATTTTGTTATGAAATTTGAGTCTATTCGTTAGCAATGTGAAATTACACTAGTTAATTTCACATTGC
>NZ_CAWPRC010000059.1:0-1528 GCF_963890165.1 Aliivibrio sp. SR45-2
AACATAACAATCGCATCAACACGATTTGCTACATTCGGCGTTGTCAGTTTGTCTTTAATTTCAGTGATTAAGGCAGTAAAATTCAGTTTGTTCTGCATAGTAGCAAACGTGTTATGCAGGCGTTATAACGCAGGGTGGATATGGATAGAATCATCACATTAATTGAGAAAGATGAATTGAGGGTCAAGGCTCTTGATTGTGTTCGAGCACTCAATTTACCTCATTGTTATTTAGCCGCAGGTTTCGTCCGAAATTTGGTGTGGGATCATTTGCATCAAAAATCAGTATCAACGCCTTTGAATGACGTTGACGTTATTTATTTCGATGAAACTGAATCTATCCCTGAAAGCTACAAGTCAATCGAATCTCAGCTTTCTGCGCTGATGCCAGAATTGAATTGGGAAGTGCGTAATCAAGCAATTATGCACAAACGAAATGGTGATAAACCGTATTTAAATATTATCGACGCAATGAGTTACTGGCCAGAAAAAGAAACGGCTGTAGCGATACGAAAATTAGACAATGGTAAGTACGAATGTATTTCTGCGTTTGGCTTTGAATCATTGTTCCATTTACAAGTTACACATAATCCTAAGCGTTCTTTAGAAATCTTCAGTGACCGCGTAACGTCGAAAGGTTGGCTGGGTCATTGGGCAAAATTGAGAACTGCGTTATAACAAATGCATCAACACGATTTGCTACATTCGGCATTCTAGATTTCTTTGAGTTTACCGTATTAAGTGGTAAATTTAGGCTTAATCTGCATGGTAGCAAACGTGTTATGCAGGCGTTATATTTTTCCACGAAATTTTGAAATGGTAATGGATTACTTATGAAAGTTGATACTAACAGTTTGAATTTACGAGATTTAACTAAGGATAGCTTCTATGCAGTATGCTTACTTTCAGTTAAACCTGAGCAGGTTAATCATGTAGATTCAAATGCCATTTCTATTGCTGAGGCTTCATTTTCTGAAAGTGCTTGGTTCAAAGGTATTTATCTTAACGATATAGCCGTTGGTTTCGTTATGGTTGATGTCAAACCAAATGAAAATAAGTATTACCTCTGGCGTTTTATGATTGATGCAAAGTATCAAGGTTTTGGATTAGGTAAGCGTTCAATTGAGCTGTTATTGATTGAGTTAAAAAATCAATTTGGAGCATCGCAATTAACAACCAGTATTGTTTCAAGTGAAAATAGCCCATTAGGGTTCTATGAAAGTTTGGGTTTTCGATTATCAGGTAGCCTTATCGATGGTCGTGAACGAGAATTGATTTTAAGTTTCTAGTACTAGGTTAGATAAAAATATAACAAATGCATCAACACGATTTGCTA
This sequence comes from Aliivibrio sp. SR45-2, assembly GCF_963890165.1. Classification (NCBI taxonomy): domain Bacteria; kingdom Pseudomonadati; phylum Pseudomonadota; class Gammaproteobacteria; order Vibrionales; family Vibrionaceae; genus Aliivibrio; species Aliivibrio sp. SR45-2. Next base: position 1,336 of record NZ_CAWPRC010000059.1, read on the forward strand.
CATTCGGCGTTGTCAGTTTGCCTTTAGTTTCAGTGATTAAGGCGGTAAAATTCAGTTAAGTCTGTATCGTAGCAAACGTGTTATGCAGGCGTTATACGAACTTTAAGAATGCAGTTTTTTGGTTCAGTTCAGCGATTGAACCATTAGTTTTTTAGGTGTGAAAGTAAGGTGGGTTTCCTTTTTCTTTGTTGCC
>NZ_CAWPRC010000060.1:0-1446 GCF_963890165.1 Aliivibrio sp. SR45-2
ATAACGCCTTTATTTCATGGATGGATGGGGATCAGTGAAGATGCAACAAATAGCATTCAAAATGCGTCTTGTAATGGACTTGGTTGGTTTGACTTCGAAAAAGTGTGGATTAAACCGGAAATGAACTAAATAGTCCGTACTCATACATTGAGTACGGACTATTACGTTAAGTACGCGAGCGTTACTTCTTAGGTTGGTAAAATGTACGAATTGCTTGGGCGAGAGCGGCTTTTACTTCAGGAGTAATCGTACAAACAGATGTTGTTGGTAATACGTCAAGCAATTTACCAACTAATTGATCTAAAGGTGCCGGTGTTTTTGCTTGCCAAGAGGTTAATAAATCACGATTTAGATGAGAAGGAAGTGAACCTAACGTTCCGACATCATTTTGATTATGAACTAATAATCCTGCGGTTGTGCCTTTATCAAGAGTTAATACTTGATAAAAGTAAAGCGTATGATAATCAAGTTGTAATTGATGTTCTTTTTCTGTTGTTTCTTTTTTTGATACTAAATGTGATTGGAGAATATGAACGTAAGTATCGATGACTTTAGTTACGAATTGGTTCGCAAATTCACTCCCATCTGCCGATGTTGGATTAAATCCTTCTAAATAGAAGTGACTTACGCCACGGCGTTTTTGTAATGCAGGGATATCGAAATAGGTATTTCCCAATTTTCGTCCAGAGAGATAGTTTTCTTTGGCTGCTACTTTTAATGTTTGGTCAAAATATTCTTTGTCGTCTTTATCTATGATTGACGGATTGAGATCCGCCATAATACGCTAATAGCTTTGACCGTCTTTATGTGTGGTCCAGCTGATATGTATATGAAAAGAAGGTGCAAAGGGTAGTGAAGGGTGAATGATAGAAGAAAGAGCCGTTGCACTATCATAGTGTTTTGTGTCGTCGTTCTCATAATGGATTTGCGATACATTTATAGAGGCGCGATTAAAAATACCATTGGGCAATGCTTCAAAGCGCATACCTCCACCGTGCAGACCTTCATCTCTTAACCATTCCACTTCTTTAAATGTCGTATTGCTATTTATGCTATCACTAACGTTAAGTAATTTAGTTTTGAAATAAGTTTGTACTTTAGTCAGTAGACTTAACACTTCTTGAGCTTTTTCATTAGTTGCATTGCTTCGCATGTGACATCCTGTAGACATAGTTCATAATGGGTAATTAATTTGACGCCGCTAGTGTAGAGTATTTTGTTCTTGTTTTCTTCTTATGAATTCACTTCACACTACTATTAATAGAGGTCCAAATGACAAAACCAAATAAGAAAGGGCCGTCTAAAACGGTTCAAATTTATTGTATAAAATGTAAAACCAAACTGTATAAATACAGGAAAGGGGGAAAAGGTGCTTTAGTGAAATGCTTTGTAGAGAGGATAGTTGATGATTTTACCAGTGTTGCTGGAGAGTGCCCTAATTGTAAT
>NZ_CAWPRC010000061.1:0-1424 GCF_963890165.1 Aliivibrio sp. SR45-2
AATCACAAAACTAAAGGCAAACCCAGAACGCCGAATGTAATAAATCGTGTTGATGCGATTGTTGTGCGTGCTTACTTTCGGCTTGGCCAACTTGGTAAAGAACTGCCCTGCCAAGATTTTCTAAGCCCTGATTCTAATTTACCGATAGCAATTAAGCGAACAAAATGTTCTTAAATTGCGTGATTAAGTAAATGGAAAACAGATACATTTTTTACGCCATTTGAACGACTTGGTTTCAGCTAATTTGGAACTGATAAACCAAATATCCTAACCACAGTTGGGATTGAAAATACTGCGAGGAAAACACTGATGCAAACTAAAATGAGGCATAACCAAAGAACAATTGAAGCGTAAAATAGCTTCTGAAACGCCTAAAATTAGGTAAATAAGGGTTAATTTGCCGAACCTGACGATACGAAAGCAAAAAGGCAACAAAGAAGAAAGGAACGCTTACTAAGCCAAAACTATGAAAGCCGCGATCCTATTGATGAACCGTGCAAAAAATTTCGGACTCAGTACGCACAACGCCTGCATAACACGTTTGCTACCATGCAGATTGAGCCTAAATTTACCACTTAACATGGTAAACTCAAAGAAACCTAGAATGCCGAATGTAGCAAATCGTGTTAATGCATTTGTTATATGTTTTCAGATATAGGATTAGTTCTTTTTATAAACTCATAACCGGCAAGCATTGGTTCGTGATTAAATAAGTTACCATCAAGCGTAGTCGCACCATAACCATATAATTCAGCTGCATAAACACCATCGGTTAAATCTCTATACAAAGTAGCATCAAAAAATTGGTAATTTTCCAACATTAACCAGCAATGTACTTTTTGCTTACCAATTTCAATACCAGATCTTAACTGTTGTTTTAAGTCATCAATACTACAGTCTATATAAGCACGGTCATTGATTAGAACATCACCGAATATGAGCTCAGATAAGTAACCATGCTTAATCAATTCATTTTTTAATTGATTATGTACATATAAACAGCCTCCTGATATATGGTCATAATTAAGTATTGGTTGAAGTTGGTCTATCACAGAAAAAATATTCACAAAATCTTTTTGACTAAGAGGTCGAAATTTAAAGTACTCTGGGTTTAGGCCTAATTCTTTAGATTCCTCATATGTTGTCACTAATTTTTTACTGTATTCACAGTGATTCTCTGTTATTTCATTGAACATTTTTAAACATCCTTAAAGTAAAATACTTTTGAACATATAACGCCTGCATAACACGTTTGCTACGATACAGACTAAACTGAATTTTACTGCCTTAATCACTGAAACTAAAGGCAAACTGACAACGCCGAGTGTAGCAAATCGTGTTGATGCATTTGTTATAACCGTTTTTCCATGCGTGACAAGTCCCAACTCTCACCATCAAATGATAAGCTATTAGTTACCTGCTCA
>NZ_CAWPRC010000062.1:0-1420 GCF_963890165.1 Aliivibrio sp. SR45-2
ATTAAAACAAGATGATGGAATTAGGACATATACACTAACCGATATTGCAAGTGATTATTTAGCATCTATTGCCCCAGTAGAAGATGCATTTTATCAACTAATTAGAAGCAAACAAAGAGAATTAAAGAGACATATAGAAACAAGTTTAACTGAGCACAATCATTATCATTTAGACATTACAAATGTACATGCTAAGAATAAGGATGAAAAAATATGTGCCGTTTATCTAAAACAAGCTTTAAATTTAGCCAAATATGATAACAACTACGAAGCAGCTCTAGAGTTAGTTAGAAATGCAAAAGAAATGATGCCAGACTTTTCAGAATGCTATAGAGTTAATGCATACTTACTACATAAAAGCCCATATAAAGCTCAATCAGAATATGAATCCGCTATTGAATATAATTCAAATTCTGTTATAGCTTATTATGCTTATAGTCAATTTTTACTTCAAGACGAGGATTATCCCTACGCATTAGAGCAAATAGATCACGCTATAAAGTTAAATGATGATGAATCTTTAATTTCGTTTAAAGCACTTATATTAACTCGTTCAGGTGATTACTCTACAGCTATAAGCTTATATGAAAAAATATTACCTGTTCAACGTAATAATCCACATCGAAAATTTAGAATTAGTACTTATCAACAAGTCATCAGTTGTTATAAACGCTATGTAGAAAGATTAATAATTGATTGTGATTTACCTAAATCACAACATATCCTCGAACGTATATATGAACTTTTTTATGAGATATTAAATCATGATAATTATGACGATCGTTCATTTTCATTATTATGCCAAGTATTAGTTATCTCAGATAAAATTGATATAAAAAATAAGAATATTAAATATACGACAAAAACAATTAGTATCATCGAAGATTTCCAAGGTACATTAAGTGTGCATCATAAAATAAAATTAAAGTCTGAATTAATGGTTGCCTTAACTAGTCTTTATTCTGAAAGTAAAAATAAAATACAGTTTTTAATTAACGAATTATCATCATGTAGTGATATGAAAGAGAACTTATGCCATGGCATAATTAAGGGAATTTTTTGTAAAGCTGCAAATAATCTATCTTTTGGTTTTATCATCAGCGATGATAATACTGAATATTTCTTCCACCGAGGAGAGCTTAGTCCGCAAAATGCTTTTGATAATAATGATGAGCATAAAGGAATAAGAGTGGGATTTTATTCACATAATACTAAAAAAGGCCCAACAGCAAAAAATGTGCACTTGATTTAAATTAATATAGGCTCTAACTTGCCAATTGTTAGGGCCTTTTTTCATAACGCCGCAATAACACGTTTATTACTACGACGACTTAGCTGAATTTTACTGCCTTAAACACCAAAACCAAAGACAAACCTACAACGCCGAATGTAATAAATCGTGTTGATTGCTTTGTTATAC
>NZ_CAWPRC010000063.1:0-1324 GCF_963890165.1 Aliivibrio sp. SR45-2
CACAGACTTAGCTGAATTTTACCGCCTTAATCACTGAAACTAAAGACAAACCCACAACGCCGAATGTAGTAAATCGTGTTGATTGCTTTGTTATAACGCAGTTCTCAATTTAGACCAATGACCTAGCCAACCTTTCGACGTTACACGGTCACTGAAGATTTCTAAAGAACGCTTAGGATTATGTGTAACCTGCAAATTAAACAACGATTCAAAGCCAAAAGCAGAAATACATTCGTATTTACCATTGTCTAATTTTCGTATGGCTACCGCTGTTTCTTTTTCTGGCCAATAACTCATTGCATCGATAATACTTAAATACGGTTTATCGCCATTTCGTTTGTGCATAATTGCTTGATTACGCACTTCCAAATTCAATTCTGGCATCAATGCAGAAAGCTGAGATTCGATTATTTTGTAGTTTTCAGGATTAGATTCAGTTTCATCGAAATAAACAACATCAACGTCATTCAAAGGCGTAAATACTGATTTCTGATGCAAATGGTCCCACACCAAATTTCGGACGAAACCAGCGGCTAAATAGCAATGAGGTAAATTGAGTTGTAGAACACAATCAAGAGCCTTAACTCTCAATTAATGTGATGATTCTATCCATATCCACCCTGCGTTATAACGCCTGCATAACACGTTTGCTACGATACCGGCTTAACTGAATTTTACCGCCTTAATCACTAAAACTAAAGGCAAACTGACAATGCCGAGTGTAGCAAATCGTGTTGATGCATTTGTTATGTGTTTGAACTTAAAGTAAATTCCATTTCTATTAACCCATTCACTTCCACGGTTTGCGTAAACCCTTTTTCTTTATATAACTTGATTGCTGGATTTTCGCTGAACACACGAAGAAGTAACTTTTTTGATTGATGCTGTCTAGCGTGATTTATAATCATATCGAGACTTTTCGCACCGATACCCTTCCCGTGAAATTCTGGGCTTAATTGTAAATCTCGGAGAAAAGTGGTCGATTCGTTATAGCTAAAACGAACAATACCAACTCGATAATTATCCGCGAATATTTCAAAGTTATCCAAGATAGTCCAATTGTTGATAAACAGATTGCTGTCCCAAACGATATTCCGAGTTAAATAATAACTAGCCATATTGGATTGAGTTAGTGATTCAGCATATTTTAGATCAGAAGCTCTTTTAAACTGGATATCCATACTTACCCCTTGGGTACACATAACGCCGCCATAACACGTGCTGACGACCAACTTTCCAAACCAATTATACTTTAAACCGCGAATGCCGAATGTTATAAGCATCGTGTTGATGGCTTTGTTACACGATCTTTGTCAACGCTTCC
>NZ_CAWPRC010000064.1:0-1211 GCF_963890165.1 Aliivibrio sp. SR45-2
GACGGCGTTAAGTACACCGAGCCAGTGGTGATTGGTTCACCGAGGTTACCGTGAGTATCACTGAATCCTTGAATCGTATAAGTCCATTCCATATCCGTTTCAGATGAAGTTGGAATTTCCACCTCACCTACCCAAACCGCGGTGTCTTCACCAGACTTCCACGTCACATCACTTGTGCCTAACTTCGCCGTCGCATTATCTACGGCAACAGAGAAAGTCGCTGTAACTCCAATTTTATCACCTGCTTTACCCGATGTCGGGTTTGATACCACTGATATTACGGTTGGTTTCACTGTCGAGAGTTGAGCCGTTTCTGACGCCTCTTCCGCAGCAATGTTATGTTGGTTTGAGCCCGTTGCTTTTACGGTGATCGAACCATCACTCCAACTGCTTAAATTAGCACCTCCCGCTGTCCAGTTCCCATCACTGTCCACTGTCGCAATAACTGTTGGGAGCGACGAGCTATCTTTTGAATTACTGAATGCAACCGTGATCTCTTTACCTGCTTCAAAACGCGTGGTTGTGCCGCTAATAATAAGATTGGCCGCGTCACTCTCATTAATCACTCCGCCAGTAATTGGAGTAATCGTGATTGATGGGGTTAGGTACACGGTACCACTCGTCGATTCATCGCCAAGATTGCCGTGAGTATCACTGAACCCTTTCACCGTATAAGTAAACTCAGTATCTGCTGCTGATGAACTCGGAATTTCCACTTCACCAATCCATGTTGCTGAGCCTTGACCCGAACTCCACGTCACATCATTTGTGCCTAATGTCGCCGTCGCATTATCTACAGCAACAGAGAAAGTCGCCGTAACTCCAATTTTATCGCCTGTTTTACCCGATGTTGGGTTTGATACCACGGACGTTAACGTTGGTTTCACTGTCGAAAGTTGAGCTGTTTCTGACGCCTCTTCCGCAGCAATGTTATGTTGGTTTGAGCCCGTTGCTTTTACGGTGATCGTGCCATCACTCCAACTGCTTAAATTAGTACCTGCCGCTGTCCAAGTGCCGTCACTGCCCACTGTCGCAATCACCGAATTACTCTTCGCATCGGCCGAATTGCTAAACGCAACTGTGATATCTTTACCTGCGTCAAAACGTGTTGTTGTGCCGCTAATAATAAGATTGGCCGCGTCAGTCTCGTTAATCACTCCGCCAGTAATTGGAGTAATCGTGATTGACGGGGTTAAGTACACGGCACCACT
>NZ_CAWPRC010000065.1:0-1204 GCF_963890165.1 Aliivibrio sp. SR45-2
ATAACGCCGCAATAACACGTTTATTACTACGACGACTTAGCTGAATTTTACTGCCTTAAACACCAAAACCAAAGACAAACCTACAACGCCGAATGTAATAAATCGTGTTGATTGCTTTGTTATACGTTGACCTGATATTTCAGATCTTTTGCTTCATCGCCAGTCATGCCTCTGAAACCCCAACAATGAGCTGGTTGTTCTTTAATGGTAATTTCAACATCAATTGGGGATATTCCTAATTCACATTCAATTGTAGAGAATAAAGACTTAATTAACGCCTTTTTCGTTTCAACCGCCCTACCTTCCATCATATTTATTTCAATCACGGTATAAGCGTTACTACGACCATCTGGATAATAGAAATCTTCTTTATCCATTGGTATAAAACGATGAGCCCGCTTATCTTCAGGCAAACCAATTTCAGAATTAAGACACGATTGGATCACGTCTGACAATTTCGCTTTAATTGGATCTAAATTCTCTTTTATTCCGTAAACCACTACCATTTTTCATTCCCTCAAAAACGTATAACGCCTGCATAACACGTTTGCTACTATGCAAACCAAGCTGAATTTTACTGCCTTAATCACCAAAACTAAAGGCAAACTGACAACGCCGAGTGTAGCAAATCGTGTTGATGCATTTGTTATATCGAGAATGCTAACTTACTATTTTCTTTGACATATTGTAGCCAGAAATAGCAAAACCAACCTCTTGATACAGCTTTAACGCTCTTTGATTTTGGTACGCAACTCGTAATTTTATTTGCTTAATACCCATCGATTTCAATTGTGATTCAAGAGCAATAATTGCTGATTTCCCACAACCATTATTACGACAATTTTGAAAAATGAAGAAGTCATAAATAAACGTCGATTTGTCATTTTCGTTAATCGAGTGCCACAGATAACCAACCAATTTTGAACCCGATTCAATACACAGTAATTCATGGTCATTAGTTTCCAGACCATTAGGAAAACTACGAAGAAGATCCTGATTAGCCAATTCACGCGCCCTATCCATTGAGTGACCATAATTTTCAGCTATTTCACGGCTGTAATCATCAATGAAATAATCGCAATACGCTGGATACTCACTTGAGGTCATTGGTCTGAGTTGAATCATGTCTAATCCTTTAAAACGATGAGCTTAAAAAAACGATATAACGCCTGCATAACACGTTTGCTACCATGCAGACCTAGCT
>NZ_CAWPRC010000066.1:0-87067 GCF_963890165.1 Aliivibrio sp. SR45-2
CTAATTAATGCAATTGTTATTAATAATAGAGAGGTCAAAATGGAAGGAACCAAATATAACGATGCCATCACAGGTACGTCAGAAGATGATAATGTGAATGCACAAGCCGGTAGCGATCAGGTTGAAGGATTAGCTGGTAATGATCACGTCGCTGGGGGAGAAGGCAGTGATGTTATTTCTGGTGGCGAAGGACAAGATGTTATTTTCGGTGATGTAGAACAAATACCAGAAACCGAAGGATCAGACAACGTAGAAACCAACTCAAATAACGACAATTGGGGGACCTCTCAATCTGTTTATCAATTTACCTCAAATGAAGAATGGACACCGGCAGAAGACGTCACTCACGGTGCACGTTTGGGTAATTATTTAGTGGATGATGTTGGCAATATCACAACGAAATTCACTCTAAATACCGTGTTAACAACCGTTACTGTTGAACTGACCGATCAAAATGGCAATGTCATTAAAACCGTTCAAGCCCCCGTTGATGAGAATGGCAATGTTGATATCGATATTAGCTTTACTGCAAATGAAATTGCTGATGATCAAGTCGTTAATTTTGTCTTGAAAGATCCTAACGGTGACCCGATCACTGATATTGAATCCGTTGAATTTATTGCTCATAACATTTATGACGACCGTATTGATGGCGGAGAAGGCGATGATGTTATTTTTGGACAGCAAGGGTCTGATTTACTCGTTGGTGGTGCTGGTAATGACTTTTTGGATGGAGATATCAACGATGACCGTTTATACGGCGGAGAAGGTGATGATGTCCTGATTGGTGGTAATGGTGATGATGAACTTCATGGTGGTGATGGAGCAGACACCTTATTAGGCAGTGATGGTGATGATACGCTTTTTGGCAACGCAGGTAACGATGTTCTTCTTGGTGAATTAGGAAATGATCGGATTGAAGGTGGCGATGGTGATGACATCATTATCGGTGATGATGGCGATGATATTCTACATGGCGATGCTGGGAATGATTTATTGCTTGGTGGGACAGGTGCTGATCAACTCTATGGCGGTGAAGGAAACGATGAACTGCAAGGGGATGCAGGAAACGATGTAATTCAAGGTGGCGCAGGGGATGATTTTGCCCTTGGGGGCGCAGGTGATGATGTTATTTCAGGCCAAGATGATAATGATTTATTGCTTGGTGGTGACGGCAATGATCAACTGTCAGGTGATGCGGGTAATGACCAATTATTTGGTGAGTTAGGCGATGATACGATCATTGGTGGTTTAGGCGATGATGGCCTTTATGGCGACGATGGCGATGATCATCTCATCGGAGGCGAAGGCAATGATCAGCTCTTTGGAGGGCGAGGAACCGATATTCTAGAGGGTGGTACCGGAGACGATGTTCTTCATGCTAATGAAGGGGATGACATTATTAATTCTGGTTCAGGGGATGATTTCATTTATGCCGGTAGCGGTAATGATGTGATTGATTCAGGTGAAGGGAATGACACCGTATTTGGTGAAACAGGCGATAACTCCATCGTCTCTGGTGATGGTAATGACACAATTTATACTGACTATGGCAACGATGTTATCGACTCTGGTACGGGTGATGACCTCATTTTTGCTGGTTCTGGCGCTAATCAGATCGCTACGGGTGAAGGAAGTGATGTGGTCTATGCCGATGCGGGTAGTGATACCATTGATACTGGTTCTGGTCACGATACTGTGTATGCAGGTGATGGGGATAACAACATAATTGGTGGCACTGGTGATGATCAGATTTTCTCTGGATCAGGTGAAGATACGATTCAAGCTGGCGATGGTGATGATGCTGTATTCTCTGGAGATTCTGCGGATGTTATCCATGCAGGTTCAGGGAATGATGCGATTTATGCAGGCTCTGGTGATGATATTGTTTATGGCGAAGAAGGCAATAACCGCTTAGTCGGTGAAGGCGGAAATGACACCTTATACGCCGGTGATAATGGCAGTGTATTGATTGGTGGACAAGGTAACGATCAATTGGTTGGTTCGGCTGAAAATGATGAATTGCATGGCGGCGGAAATGACGACCATATCACGGGTGGCTTAGGTGACGATATTCTTACTGCGGGATCAGGTAACGATACTTTGGTTTCCGGAGAGGGTAATGACACCATTTATGGTGATGCAGGAACAAACCAAATTGATGCAGGTATTGGGGACGACACGGTATATGGTGGCTCTGGTGCCGATACTATTATCGTGGGTGAAGGCAATGACACTGTTTATGCAGGTGCAGGAACAGATACCATAACCGCAGGCAGTGGTGATGACATACTGGATGGCGGAGCAGGAAACGATGCACTAGATGGCGGTATAGGTAATGACAGCCTATTTGGTGGTGATGGTGATGATAATCTTATTGGTGGTGAAGGATACGATTATCTTGATGGTGGTGCAGGTAATGATACGCTCGTCGATGATGGTCAAGACACACTTGTTGGTGGTAGTGGCAACGATACACTGACAGCAGCAACAACGGGCAGTCATCAATTATACGGTGGCTCTGGCGACGATACCTTAGTTGGTAGTGCTGCAAGCGATACCTTATATGGCGGTGAAGGTGCCGATGTCATTCAAGGTGGCGAAGGCGACAATGTTTTATTTGCGGGTGATGGCGCTGATACCGTTACCGCCGGTTCTGGTGATGATATCGTTTATGGTGAAGCCGGAACAAACACCATTGATTTAGGTGAGGGTACAAATACCTTATTTGGTGGCAGTGGGTCAGACAACACAACATCAGGCAGTGGCTACGACACATTATATGGTGGCGAAGGGAATGATACGTTAGCGGCGGGCAGTGGTGTTGATTATCTTGATGGGGGTAAAGGGGCTGATTTACTTCAAGGACAAGAAGGTGATGATGTCCTTGCGGGCGGAGAAGGCAGTGATACTTTAGAAGGTGGTTTGGGTGAAGATAAACTCTTTGCAGGCGCAGGTAATGACAGTTTGTCTGGTGGCGATGGTCAAGATGAATTACATGCAGAATCAGGTAACAATATTCTCCATGGGAATAATGACAATGATACCTTGTATGGTGGTTCAGGCGATGATTCCTTATATGGTGATGCCGGTGATGACCGCTTAGAAGCCCTTAGCGGCAACAATGCCCTAGATGGCGGCGAAGGTGATGATAATCTTAAATCAGGTTCAGGTAATGATGCACTAATTGGTGGGTTAGGAGCTGACGTGCTTGACGCAGGAGAGGGTATTAATACATTAGATGGCGGAGAAGGTAACGACACTTTAACTTCTGGTTCTGGCAATGACACCTTACTCGGTGGTATCGGTAATGATTCTTTATTTACCTCTGGAGGTGACAACCAACTGTCTGGTGGTGAAGGCGCTGATAGAATTGAATCAGGTGCGGGCAACGACGTACTGCAAGGGGACAGTGGTAATGATACCTTGATTTCAGGATCGGGTAATGATCAGCTCTTTGGTGGTGAAGATAACGATAAACTGTATGGTGGTTCAGGGGCTGATACTCTTGATGGTGGCGTTGGTGATGACCGATTGTTTGGTCAAAATGACAATGATCAACTGTATGGAAACTCGGGTAATGACTATGTATCAGCCGGCTCTGGTGATGATGTCGCTTATGGTGGCGAGGGCAACGACACCATAAAAGGAGACAGCGGAAACGATGTGCTGTGGGGAGAGGATGGTAATGACTCACTTCAAGGCGGCTCTGGTGAGGATATTCTTTACGGCCAAGAAGGTAACGATAATTTATCCGGCGGTAACAATGCCGATGCCCTTTATGGCGACTTGGGGGACGATACGTTATCTGGTGATTCTGGCGATGATAATTTGTCTGGCGGCGAAGGAAATGACTCACTTTCTGGTGGGAACAATAACGACTACTTAGATGGTGGTGTTGGCAACGACACACTTGATGGTGGTTCTGGCAGCGACTTAATCTTTGGTCAAGAAGGTAACGATACTCTTGATGGCGGTTCTGGTAGTGATCAACTGTTCGCCGGTTCGGGTAATGATACGCTTGTTTTTGATCAAGATGATATTGATGCAACAGATGGGGCAACCGTTCACTTTAGTGGCGGTGAAGGCTTTGATGTCATGGTTGTAGGCAATGATGGTCAAGACAGTATCATTGATATGACACAAACCGCGTATCAAGAGATTGAAGGGGTGGTTGTTAATACCTCGAATACCGAGCTAAAAATAGCGCTAGATAAAATATTGGTGAATGACAGCGCAGGAGAAGCTAATGGTCAGTTTGTATGCTCAGGTGTTGAAACCTTAAATATAGATGGTTCTCACTGGCAGCTTACGGGTAATACCGCGATGATGGACAGTGGCTTAAAAGACACTTACGAAGCAAGTAATATTGATACCAGTAACTTAAATGGTTATACGTTTGCGAACAGTGCCGGAGATGAAGTTACGATATGGAGTGATTGTGATGAAGACCAAATCACCATTGCAGATCCTAACGAAATCGCTTAACGGCTATCTTTAATGATTAGACGATAAATTGTTAACACAAAAAATGCCGAATAGAAATATTCGGCATTTTTATTGATATGTTGCTTGGTTAATCATTAATATCTATTTAGTCATGCTATAAAATAAGCATTAATCACCTAAACAAAGTTTACGGTTTTGCGCCGTAATTGAGGTGTCATTGGCAATGACAAAATGATAATAGTTCGAGTCCATTTGGTTTTTCTGTAAATACGTTCTGATGTGGTTTAAGGTGCTTTTTGCTTCGTTATAACGATATAGGTAGTCTTTATCACATTGGTTTTCAACACTTAGATCAACTTGGTAAGCATCGAATTTTTTCATTAATTTTTCTACTCGCTCTTCGTCAATCGCCTTTTGATCTGCGGCGGTGACTGTTTTTTCTGGTGGTGGGGTATTTTTTAATTTCTCTAGCTCTACACGCTGTTGTTCAAGCTCATTTTCTTGAGATTGTAAGGCAACTCGCTCTTTGTCTAACTGAGCATTGAGTTTCTTCTGTTCGTTAGCTAAACGTGATTTCAGGTTTTTATTGTAGCTTGATTTATAGCGAACTAATTTACGTCGCTCGGCCGCCAGTTGTTCTTTAAGCTGACTAATGGTTAAGTTTTTCTCAACTAAGGTTTCACTTATGATACTTAAATCACGGCGAAGGGTGTCATTCTTTGATTGCAGTTCAATAATGACTTTGTCGTAATCTGTTAATGAACTTGAGAGTAATTGTTCTGCAATGAGGTCATCCGTTAAGCGTTGAATTGTTTCGTTCTTATTATTAATCGATGAGCTTAAAGAAAGTAGGGTCATACCACTAATAAAAAGACAGGCAATAAGGAACATAAGGAAAATTTGCAGTTTCTTGGTGTGTTTGATCATATAAATGTTCTCTACAATGTTTTATTTAGTGTCTATTAAGTTAGGGCGTGCAGTACTTTGTTATCACAATTTGGGCAAAAATAAGAATGTTTATGGATAAGTGCTTGGCAATGTGGACAGGCCAATTTAAGGCGATTCTTACTTAATAAAATAAGGCATAAACCGACAGGGCCAAGGACATAACCAAGTAAAATACCAGCAATGAGGTTGCCTTTTCGGTACCCAATAAATGCGGTTAAGGCGAAGAAAAAGAAATAAAAACTGAGCCAAAAAATCATGATATATCCTTATTGTTCACGAAATGCTTTGTAGTAAGAGTTAAATAACGGTGCGGTAAAGTAATCCCAGAGCGTCCGATTTTCTAATAAGATTAAAACATCAGTTGGCATACCAGGATAAAGTTCTACGTTAGTGAGTTTGGTTATCTCTTCTTGAAGCAATTGAACTTTCACCAAATACCCGCTTTCTTTCTCCCCTTTTTTATTTAGTCTATCCGCCGCGACATAAATGACGGTTCCCGTAATTGGGGGGGTTTTACGGACGTTATACGCATTTAGCCTTACTTTTGCGGTTTGTCCTGTTCTTACTACATCAATGTCTTCGGGCTTAATAATAGCTTGAACGATAAGTTGTTCATTGTTTGGTACTATTTCCATAATAATATCGCCAGGATTAACAACCCCCCCAATACTATGAATGTTCAAACCAACAATGGTGCCAGTATGCTCACTTCTTACTTTGATGCGTGATCGAACATCTAGAGCTGTTTTTAAGGCCTGATTAGTGTCTAACCATTCTTTTTCTAACTGATTTGATTGAGAGGAAAGGGATTGTTTTAATTCAATGTCTTTGGCTTCAAAATCTTGTTTGAGTGAGGTTAGTTGACGAGTTGAGACATTAATCTTAGTTTGTAGCTCTTCTCGTTGAGATTCAATACTGGCTTGATGACGTTGTATTTCAAACATTTTAGTTTGGGAAACGTATCCTTTTTTTACTAGCCCTTTCATCATGTTAATTTCTTTACTTACCAATTGAAGCTGACGTTTTATGGATTTTAATTGGGATTTAGAACCACGAATTTGTTCAGTTAGTTGTTCTTTATTTTGAGTGTATTGGCTAGTTCGAAGCTCATTACGTAATAAAAATTGCTGAAATTGAAGTGTCTGATTGTTTAAAATGTTCATGACATCAGCACTGTTTGCTTCGTCATGATATTCCTCTGTCCATGACACGATGTTGTTATCGGTTAACTCGGCTTGAAGTCGCTCAATGGTTGCTTTTAAAGAAATAGATCGTAGCATTAGGCGATAGTAATCAGAATCAGCTTTGGTGTTCGCTAGCTCAATTAATAAGTCGCCTTTCTCTACATGTTGGCCTTCAGTGACATGAATTGCTTTTACCCAGCCACCTTGTAGATGTTGAATTTTTTTACGCTGAGACTCGACGATCAACGAACCATTAGCAATAGAGGCAGAGCTTAATTGTGCGGTGGTTGCCCACCAAACAAACCCACCTATGGTTAATAAAATAAAGGCAGAGCAGAGAGTAATAATACGAGTGGTACTAAATTGAGTCATAAGTTCATCCTTGCTTACGCTATTTTAGGAACAGCAACAGAGTTAGGGTTATCAATGGCAGACATCTCTTCTAAAAATAGTTTTGATGGCCCCGCCTTCTGAACTTGTCCTTCTTTTAACGAGATCACCCAATCCATTTGACGTAAAAAACCAGGGCGGTGGCTTATCATAATTACGGTGATTTTGTTTTCTTTACAGTATTGCAGAACAATAGCCAACGCAATTTCACCTTCGGGATCAAGGTTTGAGTTTGGTTCGTCCAACACAAGAATTGAGGGATTGGAAAAAATAGCTCGAGCTAAGGCGATACGTTGTTTTTGTCCACCAGAGAGTTGAGAACTGCCCCCTTCTTCTAAGTAGGTATCGTAGCCCTGAGGAAGAGAAATAATCAGTTCATGAATACAGGTTAAACGAGCGGCTGCGATGATGTCTTCATCTGAAGCTTCGGTAAATCGACAAATATTTTCAGCAATGGTGCCGGATAATAAACCGACTTGTTGCGGTAAATATCCGATGTGTTGACCAAATTGTTTTTCTGGCCAAAGATGAATCGCGGCACCGTCTATTTTTATTGAACCGACACTCGGCGCATGAATTCCCATTAATAACGACGCCAATGTTGATTTACCTGAACCGGAATTACCTAAAATAGCGAGTGCATTACCATGACCCAATTTGAAATTGATGTTTTGCAAAACGGGTTCTTTTTTATGTGGCAGTTTTAATCCCACGTTTTGGAAGAGAATGTCACCTTTAGGGTTGGGTAGTGTGGTTTTTGCTGCGTACTCTTCAATAAAAGAGAAGCTTTTAAGGCGCTGGTACGCTTTAAATGCACTGAACCATGACTTCCAGCCATTAACGGCTTGTTCGAAAGGAGAAAGTACTCGCCCCATAATGATGGAACTTGCGATTATCGCCCCGGTTCCAATCTCTTGTTGTAATGCCAGTATTACCCCAACCGTTAATATAAGCACTTGTAAAATCGTTCTAAAATAGCGGCTGATGGCGAGTAACTGCCCGATACGAGAATTTACTACCCACTGTAAACCAAGCATCTTATGATTTTGTTTATTCCAATATTTACCAATGCTTTCTGCCATTCCCATGGCTTTAAGTGTTGATGCATTACGGAGATAGTCATTTAATTCTAAGGTGGTTTTTGCTGCGACCTTGTTACTTTCAATGGTCGATTCTTTGGCTGAATGCATCATGACAATGGCTAAAATAATGAAAATAACGCAGCCAGATAAGGTGATTAAACCAATTGCAGGATGGAGCATAAATAGAATACCAAGGAAAAGAGGGATCCACGGCATATCAAAAATAGCAGAGCTAGAAGGGGATAATAAGAAACGCCTTATCTCAGACAGATCTTGTAAACCTTGTTTATTAATATTCTTTGATATGGCTGATTGTCGAATACTTTCAGATAACATGATGGAGCTAATAGAAACATCGAGTTTCAAGCCTGAACGCTGTAACAAAGCAATACGGAAATATTCGATAACGGCTTGTGCTGTTAAAAGAAAAACAGCAATAAACAATAAAGCGTACAGGGTGTCTAAGCTAGAGCTACCAAGCACTCGGTCAAAAAGCTGCAAACTGTAAATGGGTAATGTAAGTACGAGAAAGTTGATTGCACAGCTAAAGAGTAAGGCAAACGATATGTCTCTCTTTGTTTCTGACAGTGATTTTTTCAGCTTATCCTTAAACAAAAGCACACCTCAAATATTGTTATTAATCCAGTGTAAGCAGTATAGGAAAAAGAATGCGGTATTCGTAATGAGAAAAGAGGATTTCTTTATATCAAAATATAGAGGCCGTTATTTGACAATTATTCTTACGAAAATGCCTTGAGTTATCCTATGCTTAGGAGATACGCACAAAGGAGGTGTGATGGGGCTATCTAGGGTCTGGATAACGCTAATAGGGATTGTTTTATCCTCATTCACAATATCAGTAACGGCAGAGACAGATTCCCCTAGTTTTTATGGGAAGCGCTCTGTTGCGCCTAATGAAACTCTCCCAGATCAAGCCGCGCCTACTTTTCAGCGGCGTTCTATTGTTATGGCTCCGCAGATAGCTGAACCCCTTGATGAACGTGCCGTGACCGACGAATCAACAGATTTGACACCTGCTTTCGTTCAAGACGCTAAAGACTCACATGATCTTCCTCTTCCGTTAATTGAATTGACTCGTAATGAAAAGTTACTAGCAAAAAAAGCGCAATATTATTTTGATCGTAATTGGAATGAAAATACGGGACTGACTGACTCCGTTCAAGGTTATCACCACGTTACGATGTGGGATGTTGCCAGTGATATCAGTGCTCAGTTCTCACTTGAGGGCTTAGGTTTACAATCAAAAGAGTTCACTCATCGTAAATTAAAAAGGTTATTGACGACGTTGCTAGAAGCGCCTTTGTATCAAAGTAAATTGCCTAATCGAGAATACAGTACTAAAACTGGGAAGCCATCAGGACGGTACAGTAATACAAAAAGCAATGGCAATGGATGGTCGGCATTAGATATTGGCCGCCTGCTCATTTGGTTGCATATCATCAAACAAGAAAAAGAAGAGTTAGCCCCGTTGGTAGATAATATCGTAAGTAAGTGGTCACTTGCTTCTTCAGTGCACAATAAAACCTTGTATGGCACTAAATTAGGAAAGCAAAGTGAACATTATCGCCAAGAAGGGCGTTTAGGGTATTTACAATATGCAGCGTCTGGTTTTGCTTTGTTTGGTTTTGATGTCAGTGAAAGTTATCAGAAAACAGACATCGATAAAGTGATTATTGATGACATCCCTTTTTATATTGATTCGAGAAATATGCCATTTTCAACACCAGATCCCTATGTACTCACTCGTTTAGAGTTAGGGGAGCCGACAGCGTGGTGGGATCAGCTTGATACTATTTATACTTTGCATAAAACAAAGGAAAAACAAACTAAAAGACTGTGGGTGTTTGGGGAAGACGCCATGAACCAAACACCATGGTTTGCTTACAATAATATCTTTTTTTATGGTAAAAGTTGGCTAAGTACTTCAGCGGGAGGAAAGCCGATAGAAGTCTTTCAGGTGTTCAGCAATAAAGTCGCCTTTGGGCTCAGTGTTATTTACGATGACGAATACGCTGAACGCTTAGTTGAAAATGTGATAGCCAATAGCCTGTACTCTCGCTCTGTTCCTACGGGAATATACAGCGATGGCTTGACGAATACGGCGCACAACATTAATACCAATTCAATGATTTTGTCTTCTTTGTTGTACAAGAGGAAGAATAATACCGCGATGCTACATACTGACGCTAAGCTTAATAATAAGGCGGTAACGGTACTTGCTGACATTAAGGAAAGTGATGAATAAATACGATGCGTTATTAATTGTCGGATTATCTTCTTTTACTGTGGAGGCGTGTGAAGTGGATGAGTGCGAAGTGAGTTATTTTTCTGAATCATTGAAAGAGTTAAACAGTGATTTGTTTGAAAGAGCACATCATTGGAGTAACGGTTTTCCATTTTTGAATCGATGGGAGGCCGGTGCAATTGGTTTTTCTGAAAAAGGAATGAATATTGAGTTGAGTGACGAGCCTCAGAGTAATGAGCAATATAAATATCGTTCAGGGGAGTTACGCAGTCGGCATTTTTATGGCTATGGTTGTTTTTCTATTGAGATGAAGCCTATATCTTCTCCCGGTATTGTGACGTCTTTTTTCCTTTTCTCGGGTAAACACGATAAATACGAAGGGAGCAACGCCAAGCACAACGAAATTGATATTGAATTTTTAGGTAAAAATACGCATGAAGTTCAGTTTAATTTTTGGACGAATGACGATGAATACCTTAGTAAAAACTCGGTGTTAATTCCATTAGAGTTCGATGCCTCTAAAGACTTTCATCAATATGCAATGTTATGGCAACGAGATAGCATTCAGTGGTTTGTAGATGGTGAAATGCGTTATGAAGTACAGCAATCTAAAGACAATCCAATTCCAGACATGGCTGATTCTCGCTTAAAAATCATGGCTAATGTGTGGCCTGTAGATGATGAGTTATCGTCGTGGGCAGGTAAAGTTAATGTGTTGAATCAACCGTTAAATAGCACTTATCGTAATCTGTCTTTCCAGCCTATAAATGCGTGCGGAACAAAGTAATTCTCCCTTTTGTTCCGCATTATTTTTCTTTTTCTTTTTCTATTTAAATTATCAAATTAAGTCAGCATCACGGGTGCAGCCTGTAGTACTTTATCGGGTGCGCCGTAGAACTTTTGAGACCCATCTTTATCAAGTAATAAACACTGATCAGAGGTAGCTACCATTGATTTACTTGTGGTGCTAAAAATAACGGTACTGTTGGCTAAATATTCACTGAACAATGAGGTGAGATATTTACTGTTTTCATGCTCAGAGCCGACAAAAGGTTCATCCATGATAACGACTCTTTTTCTGCAATATCCAATGCCAATCGCCAGAGTGAGTTTGCGTTGTATACCATCTGGTAATGTCGAAAGAAAATCAGCACTTAATAGGGTCTTTTTTCCTTGAGGAAGATAAGGCAATAAGTCTAAAAAGTTAAGCATTTCATCAATGAAAGCGGGTGGAACATAACCATTGTACATTGTGTAATTGGCGTGAACCGTACCGTGGTATAAATGCATATCAAAAGGAACATAACAAATGCTGTTTCGGAACCGGAAATTATTAAATTGGTTTACGTTATACCCATCAAACAATAAGCGACCTTGAAAGCGAGGTTCAATGCCACTCAAAATATTCATCAATGTTGTTTTGCCACTGCCTGATGGGGCACAGACAGAGACTTTATTGCCTGATTTAATAGCAAAAGAGAGGTTAGTTAACCCTTTATTTATCCCTTGATAGCGATGAGATAAGCCGTTAATGGAGAGTTCACCACTGAACTGATGAATCGGGGGGCTTTTTTCTATACGACTCTTATCATCATCTAAAGACATTAATGCGTTGATTTGTGCGGTTGAGGCTTTGATGGTATCAATTTTTGCTAAGGAGTTATAAATCCCCATGATTGGGGTTAAGGTTTTCCAGACCAAGATAATGATGGCAAGCATGGCGCCGGGGTTCGTGTCTCCCGCCATGACGGCGGTGACGGCGATCACAATGGTTGTTGTGCCGATGACTTGAATAAAACTGCTGCCCAATTGCTGTATTTTTGCATTGGTTACTGAAACATGATGAGAGTCTTGTAAACGCTGAGTTAATGCTGAATTAAAACGAGATTTAATGACCGACAATAGCGGCAACTTTTGAATTGAACTGACATTACTCAATACTTCATTCCATTGATAAGACACCATTGCATTTGCTCTAGAGCTTTTTGATGTGGCTTGCATATAAATATAGCGTGCGTAAATGCAAAACAAGATCATGATAACGATACCAATAATAACGGTTATCGCGGCGCTGCCAGACATAATGAAAATAGCAATTAAGAAAATAAAGATAAAAGGCAAATCAAAATAGCTCAGGCTAGATTCTGCGGTGACAAGCTGACGGAATTGGTCGATATCTTTCAAACGAGCAAGTTGAGAAGACGTTGCCGCATTAGACGTTAATGCATACGGTAGCCATAGTAACTTTGAGATGACTTGATAAGAAATATAACGGGCTAGCTCTTGGCCTGATGTATTTAAAATGGTCATACGTTGTTTTTTAAATAGATATTCCATTCCCGCTATTACGACTGCTCCAGAAGCAAGCCAATAGAGAGTAGAGGTAGATCCAGCGGTTAAGGCAAAGGTATACACTCCCATAATAAAGAAAGGCTGAAGCGTACCTAATAAACTAATTAAAAGGCTTAATAATGCAAGGCTCTTGAATTCATTGTTGTAGTGATAAAAAACGTGTTTTATCCAATTACGTTTATCTTGTGATTCAGGTGGCGGCTCTCTGAATAAACGTGAATACTTAGAAATCGAACACACTTTAGCTGAGATTTTGCCTTTCGCTTCACTTTCTATGGTGATGTCATTTTCATAGTCATAAAGGTAGAGAATATCGTCATCAAAGTTTAATAAAATATAGTTCTGATCTTGCAAAGAAATAAAACTAGGGCAATCCAATTCTAGAAATTGATCGGCATGAGTAATGTCACTTTCAATGCATTGATAGCCAAGGCGAGTCAGCGTTTTATTAAATGAAAGCGCATGCTCACTGTCAGATAAGAACGCATCAGACAGAATGTCAGGCGTACCTTCCCATTCAAGCGTGACTAAAGTGTAAGCGAGCCCAAGCAGTAATGGGTTTTCAGAATATCGGGTCTGTAAATGCCCATTTTTGAAATGATGAAGACGTTCTTGTATCTCATCAAAAGCAATTAATGTATCCATCTAAGCCACCTCATTAATTGGTGTGTGTTGGATCTTAATGTCGGTGTCTTTAATCTTATTGCTGACAATGACAAACAAATAAGACTGAATGCGCGGACGAAGGCAAGAGAGTAAGTTAAGGCTGAAATCGTCATCAAAAACCAAATCAAAATCGTCAATGAGAATGACTTTTTTATTACTTAATAATGCACGTACAATTAATAATGCAAAATGCACTTTACGAGAAAAAGGCTTGATACCGGTGGTGGTAATGTCGGTATAAAAACCGAGTTTGAGATCATCAATGTCGCTCTTTATCGATAATGCTTCACACAGAGAATACGCCGCTTTGTGTAATTGAGGTCGAAAGCAGGTGATGTTATCAATAATGGTTCCATCCACAAAAGTGCTGTGTTTATTGACCAATACCACGTTGCTAATGGTCTCTGATTGATAATAGTTATCTGCATTTAATCCATTGATGGATAAGCGGTACTCTTGTGCTAATGGCTTATTGGTAAAGGCTTTTACAATGGACGACTTCCCTGAACCAGAAGGGCCAGAGACGATGGATATTTTTTCTGCCGTAAAATGATAGTCTTTACTGCCGTGATAACTCAATACTCTTGGAGTTGGTTGAGGTGCCGTCGTTCTTTGTTGAGATTCTTCCATTGATAAAATGTCATTCAGACGTTGGATATAACTTTTATTTACACGCCACTGACTAATGGTTCTCATTGTTTGCTGGTATGGGGCAAAATAACGGTTAGTTAATAGAATGATTGCCGCCATGACCCCTTGGCTGATATCAAAATTAATCACCGCCATCGCACTGCTTACCACAGTAAAAGTGACGGCTAATTGTTGAATTAAATTTAGAGTTAGATTGAAGCGAGATTCTTGTTTCTCAAATTCAGTGGTGTGATGTTCACGCTCATTAACCATCATTTCCATTAAGTTTTCTAAGCGGTATTCCATTGAGCGGCTTTTTATATCTAAAGGATAAGAAATAATCTCAATCACTTTTGAATTGGTAATTCCTTCAATGTCTGATTTTTTCTCCATTAATGCGATTTTTGTTTTGGATAAATGCAAAGAGATCAGTAACAAAAACAAGGAAGACAGAGTTAAAATAACCCCTGCACCAGGGTTAATCAGACTGATCACCAGAAGAGTGATTAAGCAGGTAAAGGCATTGATGGCAGATCGAATAAGATCGCCACTGAAAAAGGATTTTAGCCCGGGAATTGTGGTCAGTCGCTCTAGGTACTCTCCAGTTTCTAATCGTTTAAACAAAGAGAGATTAGAGTGACAAATTGCGTGAAATAATTGATTGGTGATTTTCTTTTCAAAGCGATTCCCAATGCGAGAAACCATGGCTTCTTCTAGGTTTTTCACTTTGTAATCTAAGAAGATCGCGATCAAGATGATGGCAAAAATGAAATAGAGTGAAGAGCTTGAATTATTCGGCAATATGCGGTCAAAAATAATTAAAATGGAAAAGGGTAAGACTAAGCCGAGCAAGGTTGTTGTTAGGCTTGATGCAAACAAAAAGAAAGCATCAAAGAACCCTAATCTCGGTAAATAATGGAGTTTATTCATCATTTAACTCCTTCTGATGTAAAGCGTTCTAAAATCGAGATGTCAAAGGTGTCACTAATGGGTTCCATTCGATTCGATATCTCTTCAATCGAGACTAAATCTACCGCTCCAAATAGAGCGTAGAGCTTGGTCATATTAATGATGTAATCGTATTGATTGGTATGATATTCACGGATGTTGTCGTATAAATCCGATTCTGAATTGAGTAAATCCGTGAGTGTTTTTGTGCCTAATTTAAACGCGCTTTGATTACCTTTATAGACAAGGTAATTGGATTTTATAATGGATTTTAAAATAGCTAACGATTCTACATTGGTATTGATATTGTAGATAAGTTCTTCGAAATTAACTCGATTGTCATTTACTGCTTGATCATATTGAGATGAGTATTGATTGATTTTCGTTTTACTTTTTTGATAATCGTAATAATCAGAGCCTCCGTTAACAATAGGGATGTCGACGGTGAGGGCGTAAGTCGCGTCATCGGTTCTTGAGCTATCAAAATTACTGTCGGTGTATTCATAATTAGCGGATGCAGATAGGGTCGGATAGAAATCAGAACGAGATTGAGTGAGAGATCGTTTCGATTTATCTAAGTTGGATTTTGCAATCGCAATATCATAATTACTGCCAATGAGATTTTTCTCAAGAGTGCTTTTTTCATAATAATCAATTTCAGCGTATTGATTATTAAGTTTCACATCATAAGACGGTCTGATAGGAGCCTGAGTGGTAGATTGTAGCTGCACTAAAGCAAGGTTAATGCGTTTACGAATGTCGGCCAATTTCTTATAGGTGGACTCTTTTTGAGCTTGGGTTTCATACACGTCAGTTTTAGGTAAATTGCCTAATTCATTGTTACGGCTGATCTGTTTTAATCGAGCTTCTGATGAGCGAAATTGAGCATCGGTCGCTTTTTTCTGAGAGTGATATTTCAAGTATGAAAAGTAATTCTCTACCACTTGAATAATAATGTCGTTAACGATCTTATCGTGTTTTAGTTTGTTGATTTGTAAATCAATGCCACTTTCTTGATAAGAGCGAATTTTTGACATATCTAAGATGGTTTGGGATACCGAAACGCGATAGCCGTAGCTGTTGTATTCATTGTTTGATGGGGTACTTGAATCGACTTCTGAATCATTCCATGTCGTATTCGCACTGGCATTAATCGTCGGGTAAAAAAAGGCACCACTGATACTTTGGTCAAACTCTGAAGACTCGACTTCGTATTTAGAGTTTATGATTTGATAGTTATTTTTGAGTGCTTCATTTATCAAGGCAGATAATTCACTGGCGTGACTCATTGGTTGCCATGTCGCAAATATGCCGACCAAAAAAAAAGCACGAGAGAGGTTTGTTTTTGTCATTAGCCTACTTTCCTTATGGCCATGTACTTCTTAATGACAGCATAGATCTCTTCGTTTTTGTACGGTTTACTGATGACGTAATCCATTCCTGCATCAATACATTGTTTATGTTCTTTATTACTGGTTAATGCGGTAGCACCGATGATTGTGGTTGGTGGTAAATGGTGCTCTTTTTCGTATTGACGAATTAACGATGTTGCTTCCATGCCACCCATGCCCGGCATAATGCAATCCATAAAGATAATATCGAAGTTATTTTCTTTTACTAAAGCTAAGGCTTTCTCTCCGTCATCAACGCCTTCACTTTGGAACTCGAAGCCGATTAGAATTTTGTTTAAGATGAATTGTTGTACTTTGTCATCTTCGACAATTAAGAATCGGCTGGTGATCTCTTCTGCTTTTCCTGAGTCACTGTCGAGTGTCGTTAGAATATTATCGATGAAATCAACCGGGGTGAATGGGTGATAGAACACGTAATCAACATGATTGTATACATCATCAATGTCAGATGAATTTGAAACCGATAAGAAGAGTTTAATGTTTCGCTTGGTTAATCGTGCTTTTAAGGTCTTACAGAACGAATCAAGGGTAATGCCTTTAATTCGATCGGTTAAGAAAATGCCATCGTTGGCGCTTAATAATTTCATTGATTTGAAAATATCATTCGCGGTGTGAGCAATAATCACATTCGCCCCTTGATTGGACAAGGTATTGGCAATGACATCTACCTGAATACCGGAAGCACCGCAAAGAAGGATCGTTTTATCTGCTAAGCGATTATTGTGCGTTTGATATTCTGAGGTATTGATATCGAAAGAAACGTGCAGTTTTTGAGCATAGCCTAAATCTTGTGTAATGGCGGTGTAGTTATTAATGCCATTCAATAGATGAGTAGACAATTCATCGTTAGTCACGTTTTTCTCTGGTGCTTGCTCCCACGCTAACGCATCAATGGTTTTCATGGTGTCGTAATCGTCTAAGTACAAGTACAGATTTAAATGTATGGTGAGTTTATCGACACGGTCAGAACTGCTACAGGTTGCATTAAATAAGATCTTTGGTTGGTTAGACGCAGAGATCATATTTGAAACTTGCAGTAGTAATAACCAAAATAAGCCAGTTTGATTACCGTACATTTTTAGAGGGATTGCATTATCAACAAAGCACTCGATACTTTTTGATTGTTGCTTGGCTTTGGTTGATGTTAATACGATTAATTCACTGATTAAATGGTAGAAATGAATGGTCTTATTATGACTCATGGCATCAATGTTTGAGAGACGATTAAAGTTATCTGCTAGGTTTTCAAGTGTATTTGTTGCTGACATGATTTCTTTTGCTAATAACGCACCGCTTTCATCGGCGTCTTTAATTAACAGTTTCACACCACCTTGAATTGTATTTGTGATACCACGAACCTCATAACCTAATAAATTATACAGTCGTTGATATAAATCGGTTTTTGATTTTTGGTCTTCAAGTTGGTCGTAGCTAGAGAGCAGTTTGGCATAGATGTTTTTTTCAATACTACTGGTAGATATATTTGAAATACGCTCTTTTACTTTATCGTGGTCAATGGTTTTTAAATCATTAGAAATGCTTTTAAATGTGCTTGATATGCGGTTCTTTTCGGTATGGGCCGCACGTATTAATTTGGTGTTCAGTAAGTAATAAAGAGCAAACACTAAGATCAAACTGCCGTTTAGCATGAGTAAGGTATAAAGGTGATTATCTTGTTTCTCTTTGCTTAATCTGGCGTGGTTTAGTAATAAGCTGTCTATGATGGAAGTGCTGTTTGTAAAGGCCACTCCCAGCGATTGTTTGAGTTCATTTAAATCAAAAGTACGATTGTATTTTTTTATATAAAGTTGAATTAGGTCAAACCCCAATATGCCACTGGATGAGGCGAGGGATTTTTCATTGGCAATAAGTGCGTGGAAATTATCAATCTCAGAAGAGAGCTCGCTAGTAAATAATTGCACTTGTGCGGTACTGCAACTTGAATCACTTCGGGTACAGACCTCTAGTGTGGCATTTAGTCGGCTGATGCCATTGAGTATCTCTCTTGATTTGTTTACTAACAGTACTTGTACTTTACTCTCATTGTTATCGCTAACAGATAATACTTCACGAAGAGAGTAAGCGCCTTGTGCCAATATTATCCCTAGAGTGATAAAAAAAAGGACATGAATAAGAGGTGTGTTCGGTTGAAGAAGTCGTTTCATTACTCATTACCTTTCATCAAAAGATTCATCTAGTGCGGCCATTACGGGTTTCAATGCGTAATCGATAACTTTTCGGTTACCCGTTTTGATGTCAGCCGTGAATTCCATATAAGGGGAGATATGATATTTAATGCCATTACGCTCTAAATAGTTCTGAGTGATGTCTATTTTGGCGAGGTAATATTCTTCTTCTTTTTCTTCATAAGAACTGCGTGAAATAGAAGAAATACTGCCGGTGATTACGCCATATTTAGCGAAATTATAAGCATCAAATTTCAGTTTTACTTCTTGCCCTTTTTCGATAAACCCAACGTCTTTACGAGGGATTTTGACTTCAGCATGAAGTGTGTTTTTTAATGGGGTAATGTCGGCAATACTGTCACCGGGAGAAATGATGGCGGATAAATAGTTATAGTTAACTTTATCAACGGTGCCATCAACAGGAGAGAAAACCAATAAACGATCAACTTTATCACTGATGGTTGGTAATTGAGTCAGTTTGATTTTGAGTTGTTTGTTCACTTCAGTCAGCTTGGCATAATAATCTGTGCTACGTGTTTTTTGTGTGTCATCAAGCAATTTTTCAAGGCGAACTAATTGGAACTCTTCGTTTAAAATACCTTCGCGTAAATTCTCAATTTCTCTCACCATGTTCATGTACTGAACTTTCATGTTAAGTACATCGACATAAGAGGCCATTTCTTCATCAAACAGTTGTTGCTTAATTTTAAGCTGCTGCTTGATCAGTCCTAATTGAGAGTTTGATGATTTTACACGGCGTTGCATTGATGCAATTAAACTTTGTTTGTGTTTGATGTCATGCAAGATCAATTCATCGCTAGATCGATTACGATTACTTTCTTCTTCCCACGACAAAGAATGAGTTTCGATCAGCTCTGGAAAATTAATATAAGCGGTAAAATTAGGTGTGCTATTACTGATTAGGGCATTGTATTTTTGTTGCTCGATTTGCAATCCAGTGATCTCGTATTGCGTTGAACTTAATTCGGATACACGGTCTTTGGAAGTCAATAATGCGATTTTTTGTCCTTTAAAAACCAAGTCGCCAGGAGAGACATAAACTTCGTTTAAAATCCCGCCTTCAAGATGTTGTACTTTTTCGACATCAGAATCGAGAAGCGCTTCACCCCGTGTTGAGACAGTAATATCAATACTGGCTTGAGAAGACCAAACCAACAGAAACAGAGCGAATACGACAATAACGATAAAAACTTTATGAGTAGAGACTTTTTTTTCACCATCTTTCGTATGGTTAAATCGCTCGATATGAGTGTTGTTGATGGATCGTTCTATAATTTTATCTAAATTACTCATGGGATAAATTCATCCTTAATTTTTTACCTATGATGTCCTATCAAGTATGCGTACTTATCGAGAAAGATAACTTTCCATTTGTTCTTTGATTTCATTTAGCCCTTCAACCACGGTATTGATTGTTTCTTTGTTCGGCTGATTACTCGTTTTCGTTGCGGCTTCAATTTCTTTAATAGCCGGAAGAATATCCATCTCACATAAGTTCCCTAATGCGCCAGAAAGGGTATGAGTTGTATGGAAAAGTGTTGGTAAGTCATTGGCTTCATATTGTTCTAATATGGTATTGCCCATTGTTGAATTTTCAGAAAGATAGAGTTCAAACAATTGTTGAGTGATCTCTTTATCTCCGCCAAACATTTCTTCTAACATATCTATATTAATCACAGCCACTAACCTATTAATTCAATACATATTGTTAATATAGGACAGAAGTTTTTATTGTCCACAATAAATATGTCTCTTGGTCTTTTTGGATTTCCTTTCCTATGCTCCTTTGTGAATCTCATACTCTTTATTAGTGTGTTTAAGTCAGTACTAGGTGACAAGGAGCAACATATGGCTATTGGTAATAATAACGACAACGAAGATCTAAATGGTGCAGTTGAGCAAGTAGTAACCGAAGATAGCTCATCTTCTTCAAATAGCCCTACGGGTAATCAAAATAATCAACAATCCACAATGGCGAATACAGTTGCAACAGGGACTGATGCTGTTGCTCCATTAATTGCCGATGATGAATCACAACAGAATGACGAAGATGATTCGAGTGGTTCACCAATAGCGGAAAATTCAGAAGAAAGTAACACTGAAGCCGGTAATGACGATGAAAGTAATGAAGCAAATGATGATACTGGTTCAAATGTGGTTGATGGTGGGTTGGGTGAGGATGAATCTACTGACTCTAATGCGCCGGCGGCACCATCTAGCAGCGACACTCAAAATGTAGGGGGCGAGTCTTCAGATTCGGAACCTGCGTCTCAAAATGCTCAAAACCCTGATTCGCCAGCCCCTAACGGCCGCTCGTCTTCTGTCAGTAGTGGTGCCGAAGGTACCAGTTCTGAAGGAGGGGTATTTAGAGATGAAAGCATCGATACTCATACCTTTGGTGTCAATGTAGAGCCTGAACGATCCGTTTATTCAAATGAATTAGAAAACTCAGACGTCACAACAGATACGATGATGTTTGCGGTTAATGTGTCTCCAGTGAATGATACGCCAACCGCGGTGGATAAATTATTTACGATGCAAGAAGATGGTGTTATCACGTTTACGGCAGAAGAATTGTTAGCAGGATCTGCGGATATTGATAGTGAAACGCTACACATTGATACCGTGACTTATACCGGTATCAATGGGGTTCTGTCTGAAAATATGGATGGCAGTTTTTCTTTTGCGCCAAATGAAAATTTTAATGGTCATGTTGATCTGAGCTTTACGGTTTCAGACAGTGAAGCAACGGTTGAGGCCAATATTGGACTAACGATTGAAGGGGTTAACGATATCCCTGTTGCGGGATCGACCTCTTACCAAGTAGATGAAGATCATGTGCTTACCTTTAATAATCAACAGTTACTTGCGAATTCAAGTGATGTTGAAGGCGATGTGGCGGTTCAATCGGTTGTTTATTCTGGTTTTGAAGGTGAATTGGTTGATCATGAGGATGGGACATATTCGTTTACGCCGAATGAAAACTACTTCGGTGAATTAGACTTTGATGTCGTTATTATTGATGAGGAAGGCGCTACCGCAAGCACAACGGCCAATATTCAAATTGTCTCTATTAACGATCCTGTTATTGCTGTAGATGACTCTGAATTAGGGGCAAGTGAACCACTGATTAGACTTGATTCTGCGCCTGAACATGGAACGTTAGAATATCTAAATGATGAGTTTGAATGGGTTGAAATGGTGGTTGGGGAAGAATACTCAGCTGACACTGAAGTTCAATTTGTTTCTGATGCGCTAGAGGTACAATCTGCCACTTGTGATATTGAAGTTGGAAGTTTTGATAATAATACCGAGACCACTATTTTTGATGGTACAGCAAGAACATCTGATTGGGGTGAAGTGAGTGGTAACACTGCGGTATTTACCAAGGAAGGTGTCACGATTACAACCGAAACCACCAATGGTGACTTGTTTGCTTGGAATGGTGCTGGTACAGCAATGGGAGCCGGTATTGGTGATACAAGTGACAATGGGTTATCTAATGATGATAAGTTAATTGTCACCATTGAGGGCGAAGATGTAAACCAAATCACATTCCAACTTGATGGTCTTGGCAGCTGGTTCGATGAATCTGATTCTAATGCCACTGAAGTTATGATTACGGCTTATGACGCAGAAGGTAATGTTATCGATTCTCAAGGTGATTACCGAGAATCGGGTGATTTCCAAGACGAATATTCATTTACGACAAATCAACCTGTACATCATTTTGAACTAGGAACATCTGGCGGCGGTGGTACTTACGTTGTTCAAAATATGACTGTATCTCGTACACTGTCAGAAGAACTTCAACTTGTTACTATTCAACCAGATGGCAGTGAAACCAACAGTGAGCTCACACTTGATTTAAATTACAATACTGCAGGTCAGCCCATTGATGTAACCGAAGAGTTGATCAATGTAGATGGCAGCATTACTTCAACACCGATTCAAGTGCTAGAAGACGGTCAATTAATATTGAATGTCAGTGATTTATTAGCCAATGATACCGATGCCGATGGGGATCCTCTGACTATCGTTGATGTGCATACCACGGATAATTCTCACGGTGAAGTGACACTAACTGAAGATGGACAAATACTTTATACGCCAGATCCAAACTATTCAGGAGAGGCCGATTTCCATTATGTCGTAACCGATGGTAATGGTTCGTTTGATTCAGCAACCGTTACTGTCGATGTTATCCCTCAGCAAGATGCGCCAATTACAACAGGTAACCTTGAGCTTACTATTGATGAAGATGGGTCAATTACCTTAACTCAAGAAGAGTTATTAGCGAATGCTGTCGATGTTGATGGTGATGACTTAACGGCATCGAATCTTTCTGTGGGTGAGAATGCTGTAATTGTTGAGAATGAGGATGGTTCATTTACGATTACTCCTGATGAGGATTTTAATGGTCAGTTAGACATTCGTTTTGATGTGAGTGACGGCATTGATGTTGTTGCAGCGGGAATTGATTTAACCGTCGATGCAGTGAATGATTTAACGGTGGTTTCTGGTGATGTGTCTGCGTCAACGGATGAAGATCATTCGATCACGATTACTCAAGCACAATTATTAGCAAACGCTGCAGATATTGATGGCGATGCTTTATCTGCACTTGATTTGATTGCTGAAAATGCAGAAATAGTGTCGCATGATGATGGTTCATTCACTATTACGCCGCACCAAGATTTTAATGGGATGATTAATGTTAACTATGGTATTCATGATGGAACCGATACCGTAGCATCGAATCTACAGTTAACGGTTGATCCTGTAAATGATGCGCCTGTTATTTCTGCTGATGTCCAAATTATCATTGAAGAAGATGGGTCTTATACGGTTACTCAAGAAGAGTTACTGCAATTTGCTACCGATGTTGATAATGATGACTTAACGGCGAATATTGGGAATCAAGGTTCTGAAACAACAGCGACTGGGGTTGTTGTTAATGCAGAAAATGGCGAACCCATTGCAGGAGTAGAAGTTGAACTAAGTGATGAGTACGGTAACAGTGCGAGTACACTTACTGATGTTGATGGGTCGTATTTTGTTACCGGATTGATTGTTGGCGAAGGAACGGTAACCATCGAAGAAGAGGATTGTATTACTTCATGCTTTACGATTAATGAAGGAGACACATTAAGCAGTGGCACTGTTGCTATATCTGAAGTCATGGATGTGACCGATATGCGCATTGTTGTGACATGGGGAGATTCAAGCGAAACCCGTGATTTAGATAATCATCTGTGGTTATACAATACCGAGACTGGTGCAGAGCTCGATCATATTTACTACCAAGATATGTCGCACCAATTGGGGGACGGAACGGTTCAGCAAGATGTTGATGATACTAACAGCTATGGCCCAGAGACGATCTCTGTACCGAATTACTCTGATGCGAATATGCATTACTCAGTACATAATTATACGGCACGTTCATGGGATGTAGAGGGTGTTGATGACGTTAAAGTTGATGTCTTTGTTGGCGATACCTTAGTGACCTCATTTGTGCCAGATTTACCTACTGATGCGACAGGCGACCATTGGCATGTATTTGATGTCGTTGATGGTATTATCGTTCCTGCTCAATTTACAGGTTCGGAAGATCAATTTACGGTACCAACATCTACTGAAGTGATCGGAAATCTAGATGCGATTGAAATTAGTGATGTGGTCGACGGTTCTGAGCATGAATCTGAAAATACCAACACAGAAGGGGCTGGTAACTCAGAGCAAGGAGAAGGAAGTTCAGGTAATGGCGAGGCGTCTATCGCCGACATTTCAATGCCCAATGGCGTCATTACTGATAATGGTGATGGTACTTACACCATTACCCCTGATGAAAATTTCAATGGTGAATTCTCAATAAATTACAGTGTTGATGATGGGAATGGCGCCGTTGTTCCTGCTCAAGTCGATGTCTCTGTTACTGCTGTAAATGATCTAGCGATAGTACAAGATCATGAATTTACACTAAATGAAGACGGTGTACTTATCATTACTGATGAGGAGCTTCTTGCGGGTTCATCTGATGTTGATAACGATGAACTGAGCGTTGATTCCGTGTCTTACACTGGTGACGATGGAACGTTAGTTTCGAATGATGATGGTACTCATACCTTTACACCAAATGAAGACTTTAATGGTTCTGTAAACCTTGAGTTTTTTGTCACGGATGGAACAGAAAGTGTCGCGGCAGCGATCGATATTACTGTTAATGCAGTAAACGATGCCCCTACATTTACAGAAGCCAATTTTGTTGTTAATGAAGACGGCTCCATTTTAATCACGGCTTCTGAGCTACTGCAAAATGCATCAGATATTGATGGTGATACACTTTCTATTTCTGGAATTTCAGTCCCTGAAGATCAGGGCATGGTTGTTCAGGATGAAAATGGAGATTGGCTATATACCCCAAACCCTGATGCGAGTGGAGAGGTGGCATTAACGGTGAGTGTTTCTGATGGAACCGTCGCTGTTGATTTCGCTTCAACGATCAGCATAACCCCAGATGCCGATGCTCCTACCTTAACGCTTTCACTGGGTAATGCTTCGATTACTGATTTCCCCGCAGAAGATGATGGCAACGTTAATGACATCCTTGCACAGTGGAGCACTGATAATGCGTCAGGTCTCATTGAAACAAATCAAGAGTCTGTTTATACCGGCGTTGATGATGGACGAGGCCGAGTTATTGAACTTGAAGCTCACCCTGGTGATGAGTCGAATATCTATCAAGACTTGGATCTTCAAGCGGGAGAAACGATCTCTTTAACATTTGATTACTCAGCACGAGAGGGT
Source organism: Aliivibrio sp. SR45-2 (assembly GCF_963890165.1). Lineage (NCBI taxonomy): Bacteria > Pseudomonadati > Pseudomonadota > Gammaproteobacteria > Vibrionales > Vibrionaceae > Aliivibrio > Aliivibrio sp. SR45-2. The sequence goes on from NZ_CAWPRC010000066.1 coordinate 25,345, forward strand.
TATGTCGGAGAAGGGTCACAAATTGATGTTTATTTTGATGGTCAACTGATCGACAGTATTACTCAACCCACGGTTGGTTGGAGTACTTATAACTATGAATTAACCGCAACAACAGACAATCCGCGTCTGGAGTTTGATGCTCCAGGAAGTGACAGTTTAGGCGGTGTACTTGATAAGATACAAATCGTAGAAGTACCCGTTGAAGACCAAAATATCGGAATTGATATTAGTGCGGCTCTAACTGATATCGATGGATCTGAAAGCATGCAATCGGTGCTTGTCGAGAATATACCTGAAGGCGCAATGTTGAGTGATGGTGTTAATACCTTTACCGCAACAGCAGATGAAAACTCGGTAGATGTAAACGAATGGGCGCAAAATGATGTGCAGTTTTTACCAGCAGAAAATTTCAGTGGTGAAGTGAATCTTCAAGTGTCTGCTACATCAGTAGAGAATTCAAATGGAGATACAGAGACAACAACGTCACCATTAACATTTACTGTTGAAGCTGTGGCTGATGCACCAGAGCTAGTGATTACCGATGGCGATGGGCAAGTGATTGAAGAAGGAGATGAAATTCGAGATGATGCTAATATCATCGAGTTGAATTTGGGTGCCGAGTTGGTAGACCAAGATCTTTCTGAAACGTTAAGTGTGACGGTTGGTGGTGCACCAGAAGGCAGTGTGATTCATTATGATGGAAGTACCATTATTAATGATCAAACCAACGGCTTAACCAGTTATGCAGATACCAATATTACCGTGACTTTCGAAGGTGAAGATGCAGGATTCCAAAACTCTGCAGGTTATTACATTGTAGAAGAAGATGGGTCAATTTCGGGTGTTGAGCTGATTTATGATAATGCTTCACAGCAAGGTTCCGGTGGGAATTTGATCCCAGGTAGCTCTTCTTTCTCGTTTGGTATTGAAGAAGGACAAAGCTTTAACTTATTTGTTGTGCCAAATGGGTTTAACCATAATGACTTTAACTCGATGCAAAATGGTCAGTTTGTATTTAGAGATGAAGACGGTTCTCCATCAACAATGAGTTCTGTTGACCCACAATTAATATTTATTAATGAGGATGGCATTGAAACTCTGGTTCGGAGCCAAAATGGCGATACGGTTTACCATGGTGGTAACAGCACTAACTTAAATCAAGATGGCGTTGAACATACTCGAACCACGATGAATGAACAAGGTGAACTGGTTTATGGCATTGAGGATCTTTATGGTGGTGGCGATCGAGATTACGATGATTTTACCTTTACCATAGATTTAGGTGAAGTGAATCAATCCATTTATAGCGGTGAAATCCCAGTGATTGGTGATGATCCTATTGTTATCCCTACCGTGATTTTGGACCAAGTATTAACACTTGAATTACCCGAAGGGTTTAATGATGAATTTGATTTAATCATTGAAGCAACATCAACGGAAGAATCGAACCAAGACAGTGCAACAACAACACAAACAATCCATATTGATGCCATTGAGTATGCACCTGAAGTCACGCCAATAAGCGCAGTAATTGATGAAGACAGTTCAATTACACTAACTCAAGATGAGTTGTTAGCAAATGCGACCGACATTAATGGTGATGATTTAATCGCGACGAATCTTGTTGTTACGAATGGGGGGGCAACTGTTGTCTTAAATGAGGATGGTTCATATACCATTACTCCAGATGAAAACGTGAATGGTGCTCTTGAAGTGAGTTTTGATGTGAATGACGGATTGCATACCGTTGCGACAGAACTTCAATTGGCGGTGACTCCAATTAATGATGCGCCTATTGCTCCAACGATAGTGGTAAGTGAAAGTGAAGATGACGTATTACTGATTGACCCTAATTTTATTTTATCTCAAGCAAGCGATATCGATAATGTGGATCTGATCCTTGAAAGTATTAGCATTCGTTCACCAGCACAGGCGTCACTGACTCAGAATCAAGAGGGTTTATATCAAGTTGTTGTGCCTGAACATTTCAACGGGCCAATTGATATTGCTTATGTCGTCAGCGACGGTGAGCTAAGTACCGAAGGAACGGTAAATGTGAATATCATCCCTGTTGATGATGCGCCATTCCAATCGGGGAATGCACATGTAGCGACGGATGAAGATGGTGCAATCACCTTCAATAGCGCGGATATTATTGACCTATTTGGTGATGTAGATAGTGCATTAACGGTATCAAGGGTGATCACGGCAGAGGGGGAGGAAGCAGAAGGTACCGTCATTGACAATGAGGATGGTACGTGGACATTTACTCCAACAGATGACTTTGCTGGTACAACGGGTCTACAAGTCGTTGTTACCGATGGTTCGACAGAAGTTAGCATGGACATGAATGTGTATATTCGTCCTGTTGCTGACGGCGTTGCTATAACGACCAGTTTTGATGGGCCACTGGTCTTCCCTGAAGATTCAATGGGTCATTTCGGGCTGAACATTGAGCAATTAGATACCTCTGAAATTATGACGAGTGTTGTGATGACAGGGTACCCAGTTGGGTTTGTTGTTAGTGATGGCGAGCATACCGTAACGATAACTGAAGAAGGCCAAGGTGTTGATATTGGTGATTGGAACCTAGATAGCATGACAATGGTACCGCCAGCGGATTTCAACGGTAATTTCTTTGTTACCGTGTCGGTTGTGTCATTGGATGAAGTCGAAGATCCAGCAGATAACCCGATTACCCAAGAATTGGGCAGTAATCATTCGGATGAGTCTCCTTTTGAGCTTGATGATGATGGTTATGCTCTATTATTGAGTGCTGATTTACTGAATTCTCTTGATAATAATAACGCTGAGAATGTCATTTCTGATGTGACATATTCAGGAGGCAACGGAACTCTTATTGATAATGATAACGGGACGTGGAGCTTCTGGACAAATCCAGATTATGATGGAGAAGTAAATGTCAATTTCTCAACATCTGACGGTGTAAGTCACCAAGTTATTCTGACACAAGACAGCGTAGAGAGTGACTCTTCACCAATAACTCAAACGAATGTTGCAGAGCCTCAAGGAGCACAAACTGAACCAGAAACAGAGGCGGATTATACCGCTGCGCCGGGCGATACTCTTAATATAGATATTCCGACGGAAATATCTGAAAATGCAGACGTTGATCATATTCATATTATTGGCCTACCTGATGGTGTGGAGCCAACTCAAGGTTTATCCGATGGAGAGGGTAATTATGTTATCAGTGATACTTCTCAACCGATTACACTTAGTATAGATGAGAGTGTTTCTGGCGATGTCAGAGTTGAGATGATCGGAATGACAGCAATGGATGATCCTATTGATGGTGCGGTTGGTTTCAGCTTGATTGATGTAGATTCAAGTTATGAAATGCAAGGGAGTAGTGCCGATAATGCGGACGCGTTGGTTCAAGGTGGTGATGATTCATCAGGCCAAGATTGGACAACTGCAGACAATACAGACGTTGGTGTCGATGTAATGGATGACAGCTCAAGCTTTGATTCAGCAACTCAAGAAACAACGGCAGACGATGATTTATCGATGCTTAATGATAATTAATTAAGTCATCGTGTCATAAAAAACCTTGGGATCTCTCTATCATTTTATGATTAAAGAGGTGCCAAGGTTTTTTTTATTATAAGAAAGTATCCTAAACTGTTTTTAACAACATAAAATGTCATAAGGATATGCATGAAACGTTTAGCTTCTTTTTCAATTCAATTGCTATTACAGACAGCTGGGGCAGTAATCACGGCGCTTTTATTATTGTATTTCTATATGAATTTCCAGTTCCATGAGCACGAAGAGCGACTCACTGAGCTGCAACTCGAAATTAAATTAGCTAAAAATGACATGTTAATGTTGCGTCGTAATGAAAAAGATTTTATGAGTAGAAATGAAATCAAATATCACGATCGTCTAGAAGTCGGAATTAAAAGCTTTAAAGGCAAACTCATTAATATTCATCGAGTATTAGTGGTTGAGGGAATAGATATTAACTCTGACAGTTTGGGGTTAATTCAATCGATTGATGAGTATGGATACTCCTTTCATGAATTGAGTGAATTATTAGGGACACTAAATGGAAAGGGCACAGAACAAGGGTTATTCGGAAAGCTGAAAGATGAATCGATCCAACTAGAAAGAGATCTGCTTGTCTTACATGATATTGAATTGAATCAAATGATGTTGATGTTACAAGAGAAAGTTTACGATTTTTATTCAGAAATGTCAGGGCAAGAAGAAGTAACGGTTTTGTTTAAGTTGGAACAGATCTTTCAATTGCTTAATTTCATGGAAATGGAGATTGCCCGTTTTGATAATGAAGAGATAGACAAGACTTACCTGACATTTAAAAATAGCTTTATTAATATTCAAAAACTGCACAGTGTTGTTGGTTATAATTATCGCTTAGGCCTGCATGGTGAAATACGAGCGACAATTCATGATGTAGAAGAACGTCTTAATGTATTATTTGATACTGTGTCTGTAAAAGCGACAAACAAAATCGAGCGGTTTTATTTTTATAGCCAAGTGCTTTCCGTTGTTATTTTCCTTCTTATTATTAGTGTACTGATTACAGCAGTTGTGATGACTTCTCGTTTAGAAAAACGAATATTGCGATCACAAAACCAAGAAATTAAAGCCAACAAAGCAAAAAGTTCATTTCTGGCCAATATGTCTCATGAGATCCGTACCCCACTTAATGGGATTATTGGGATGACTGAAATATTGTCAGTATCGACATTAACGGCCATTCAAAAAGATTATCTAGCCACTATCAATGCCTCGTCTCAAACCTTATTAATGCTCATTAATGATGTGCTTGATTTGTCTAAAATAGAATCAGGAAACATAGAAGTAAATGCACATAGTTGTAAGATAAAAGAAGTTATTTTTGATACCGCAGCGTTGATTGCCCCTAAAGCACAGCAAAAAGGGGTTAACATTAAAATTATTATGAGTGAAAATTTCCCTACTTATGTAAAAGCCGATGAGCAAAAAATCAGACAAGTCCTCATGAATTTAGCTTCTAATGCGATTAAATTTACAGAGGCAGGCTCTATCTCTTTTGAATTGTCATTAATTGAAGAAACAGACACGTCTTATCGTTACTTCTTCTCTGTAAAAGATACCGGTTTGGGGATTGAAGAGAGTAAACATGAGCAGGTGTTTGAAGAATTTAAGCAAGAAGACGATGACACATCAAAGAACTACGGAGGAACGGGGTTAGGTTTGGCTATTTCGTCTAAAATGATCAAAATGATGGGCGATGAAATTAAATTAAAATCCAGCAAAGGTGTTGGTAGTGAATTTTATTTTTCGCTTGAATTAGAAAAAGACCATGCGCCTGAGAAAGTGTCAAAAACAAGAAGAAATAAAACCATTATTTATTGTTCAAAGTCACCCAAAGAGCTGTTTATTAGTGAAGTGAGTGGTTATGGTTACCATGTTGAGAAAGTGTATTCGATTGAAGAAATTAAAGTTCAAGAAACCTCTGATTCTTTGGTTGTGCTAGAAAAAGAAGATTTCCAAGATAAAATTGATGTCGTTAAAGAAAAATACCCACGACTGCCTATCGTACTCGTTCGAAATAACACCGATAACAATGCAGAAATAGACAGTGTGAGTGGCTATGTGACGTATCCATTATTAGGTTCACGTTTAGATAACTTACTGCATTCTGTTTTTGAGCATTCACATGAGAGTGAAACCACAGAGGTTGAAGCAAAAGAAGGAGAAACCGAGCGTGGCAATGGTATGGTTCTTATCGTAGAAGATAACAAAATTAATCAGCAAGTTGTCTCGATTAACCTTAAAATGTTGGGTATAGAATATAAAATTGCTAACAATGGTGCAGAAGCGGTTGAACTGTATAAAAGACATCATGAAGAGATTCTTGTGGTATTAATGGATTGCATGATGCCGGTTATGGACGGCTTTGAAGCAACAAAAGCGATTCGACAGTTAGAAAAAAATGAAGATATGACGCTTACAACGATTATTGCGCTTACAGCTTCTATATTGGACGATGACATTCAAAAATGTTTTGATAGTGGTATGGATGATTATTTACCTAAGCCATTTAGAAGAGAGATTCTTCAAGAAAAAATAGCGAAACTTCAGTTAATCTATAAAAAACGATGAATTAGTATCAGTTGGATAGACGATAAAGGTGACGATGTATGTTAAGCGAACAAAAAATATTAATTGTTGAAGATGATCCAGTCAGTCGTCAGGTATTGCATCATCTATTAAAGCCGTTACCGTCCATTTTAACTCAAAATGGGGCTGAAGCTCTTGATGTTATTTTGAATGACAGTATTGATTTGGTCTTACTTGATATTCATATGCCAGTAATGGGAGGCTTTGAAGTCATTGAAAGGCTAAAAAGTGACGATAAAACAAAAGATATCCCTATCATCGTTATTACGGTGAATCATTCAACAGAAGATGAAATTCGAGCATTAGATTTGGGTGCCGTTGATTTTATTACCAAACCGTTTAATGCGGTTATCTTGCAGAAACGTGTACGTAATCAGTTAGCTTTAAAATTGAAATCCGATTTACTTGAAAAGCACGCGTCATTAGATGGATTAACGAATCTTTTAAACCGCCGCATGTTTGATTTTGATTTAGAAAGTAAGTGGGCTGAAGGACGCAGGTTGAAGACCAACGTTGGGCTTATCATGTTCGATATTGATCACTTCAAACTTTATAATGATAATTATGGTCATTCAGCAGGTGATGATGTACTCGTGCGTGTATCTAGAGCTCTAATGGGAGCTCTACAAAGAAAAACCGACAGAGTGTATCGATATGGCGGTGAAGAGTTTACTTTAATTCAGTTCGATACCGATGTTGCACAATTAAATCAAACCGCAGAATTATTAAGAGAATGTATTTATAACTTGAACATTACTCATGAGCACTCTTCTTATGGCAAAGTAAGTATTAGTGTTGGGGTGGCCTTAATCGAAAATGATAATGATCAGTCAGAGCATTCATTATTATTGGCTGCGGATGAACAGTTATACAAAGCTAAAGATAGAGGACGTAACTGTATCGCATCAATAACTGTATGATAATTGGAGATTATTTATTCATTTTAAATAAAAAACAATCAGTTAGGTTTACTTTTAATCAAACGGACATTTTTTTTCAAAAAAGACTTGCGCCTGATCTCATTTTCTCTATAATGCGCGACATCACTTGATGAAGCTGACGCTTCAGATAGAGTCCCGTGGAGGGATGGCTGAGTGGTCGAAAGCACCGGTCTTGAAAACCGGCAACCGTTAATAGCGGTTCTAGGGTTCAAATCCCTATCCCTCCACCATATTCCATTACCAAGCTATTAGCTTGATGATGACAAAAGATAAAGTGTGCCGACTTAGCTCAGTAGGTAGAGCAACTGACTTGTAATCAGTAGGTCACCAGTTCGACTCCGGTAGTCGGCACCATCTTTTTCTCTTTAAGAGAAGTAATACCTGTTCCCTTTTAGTTCAGTTGGTAGAACGCCGGACTGTTAATCCGTATGTCGCTGGTTCAAGTCCAGCAAAGGGAGCCACCTTTAAAAACGCCGCTTGATAGCAATATCAAGCGGCGTTTTTGTATCTGTCATACTGTGTTTTTAGTTTTTATATCAAACGACAGCGTGTTCGTTATGATTGAATTTATTACTCACATGAGTTCAAAAAATCGTCAATTATCTAACATTTAACTATCATAAGCCTTTGGTTATTTTTATCCGCAGACTAATGTTATTCAAATAATGCTTTATTTTGACTGGTATGATTCTTTCGTATTAACTAATGCCTCATTCTTTTCTGTGTCTAATTTTTCTTTTAACCACAATCCAGATGTCTTCATAGCGTAAGCAAAGAAAACACCCAGAATAAGAGAAGGGATCACTACTTGCCAATTACCATTGGACGCGAAAGTTGCGCATGAACCAATGAAAGTTCCCGGAATGAAATTTAACCAAGATTTTTTTGCTTGCGCGCACATAAAGAAAGCGACAATCGCGGTTATTACATAGCCAATAATTTCTAAACTCATCATTGATGACAGTTTAATGATTACCATTGCCCAAAATACACCGCTTAGGTTTGTTGCAATACTTAACCCAATGCCTTTTATACCGTTTATAGGTGATGCGAAATAGGTGGTGCAACCAAGAAATCCAGCCCAGCTTAATAAACCTAAACTGACGGCTACCCAACCCCACACACCTGAAAGTATGCCTGTTGTAATAGCTATTGCGATAAGTGCACTCATTATGTAAATCCAGTTCTGATTGTCATTGTAGTTGTATAGTAATGATTTTCTTGTCGATATGAAGTGATTTAGATCGCTTTAATTGTTAGAGGTTACATTGCTTTCTTTTTAAATTGAGATGCCAATCGATTGCTATTAATATTTGTAACAATTAGTGAGTGTAAAAGAAAAATTGACTGTTTTAGAAATAAAACGACATAACTTGTTAAACTTTATTTACACTGGAAATAAGCGTTTTAGGTTCAATTAAATGCAAAGTGTTTCTAATAAAAATCAGTCTCTTACGTTATTTGAAATTATTATTGAGAGCTACCTCACGTTTATTTTTTTTTGATCGCTAAATTTAAATAAAACCCCATTCTGTTATTTGTTGATGCAAATCCCACTATTTTAATTTATACCGTGAATTATTCAATTTAGTGTGATTTAGACCATGAATTTGAATTTACTTAATTTTTAAAGATAAAAAACTTTTGTATTGTAATTCCAGATTTGAAATTTAATTACTCATAACGGAATTGATCTTATGTTTAAAAAAACGCTTTTATCGACCCTTATCCTTGCAGGCTTAGCGGCATGTTCATCAACAACGCCAGAGCAATCAACAGTTAACCTATTGGCTGAAAACCTAGATGTTAATTACACCGTGATTACTAACCAAGGTGCAGATGACGGTCTTGCTTGTAAAGATCTTCAAGCTGAATTTGCATCATGTAACAAAGTAAACATGACGCTAACCAATACAGGTGCTGCGGTTGATTCAAGTGATTGGACAATCTATTTCCACAGCATTCGTTTAATTCTAGATGTTGAAAATGACCAATTTAAAATTACTCGTGTAACGGGTGACTTACATAAACTTGAACCAACAGATAAATTTGATGGTTTTGCTGCTGGCGAAGAAGTCGTTATTCCACTGGTTGCTGAATATTGGCAGTTATTCGAAACTGACTTTATGCCAGGTGCATTCGTAACGGCTCCAGGTGCAGAAGCGCGTAATATCATTTCTTTAGATACTGAAAATACGGGCGATTATGTTGATGAAATCATCGGTGTTCAACTAAAGCGTACGCTTGCAGATAATAACGTAGTAGCAACAGCAAATACGCGTTTTGAGAAAAATGCAGATGTTGCTGAAGTAAATGCGTCTTCTCACATTATCCCAACACCTTTGAAGACAACATTAACGAATAAAACCGTTGATTTAGCGAAAGGCATCTCAATTACAGCTAACGGTATTGATGCAGACCAACTTGCAGCACTTAACCAACGTGCTGAATTACTAGGCCTAGAAACGGCGGGTGAATATCCAGTATCGGTAACGGTTGATAAGAACCAATTTAAAGATGGTGTATCTGGTGCATACACACTAGATGTAACTGAAGGTAAAACAACGGTTGTTGCTTTTGATGAAGCTGGCGCGTTCTACGGTGTTCAATCTTTATTAGCACTAGTAAGCCTAGACAGTTCAGAAATCCCGACTCTAAACGTAGAAGATGCTCCTCGTTTTGAATACCGTGGTGTAATGGTTGATGTTGCTCGTAACTTCCACTCAAAAGAAGCGATTCTTGCGACGGTTGACCAAATGGCAGCCTACAAGCTTAACAAACTGCACCTTCATCTAACAGATGATGAAGGCTGGCGTTTAGAAATTCCTGGTCTTCCAGAACTAACTGACCTCGGTAGCCAACGTTGTTTCGATGAATCAGAAACATCATGCCTATTGCCTCAATTGGGTTCAGGTGCTGATTCAGACAACTTCGGTTCAGGTTTCTTCACAACAGAAGATTACCTAGAGATCCTAACGTACGCTAAAAACCGTAACATTGAAGTGATTCCAGAAATCGATATGCCAGCTCACTCACGTGCAGCAGTAATGTCAATGGAAGCACGTTACACTCGTCTTGCTGCTGAAGGCAAGATGGAAGAAGCAAACGAATACCGTCTGATGGATCCAAAAGACGAATCAAACGTAACAACAGTTCAGTTCTACAACAAACAAAGTTTCATCAACCCATGTTTAGATTCATCGGCAACGTTCGTAGATAAAGTCATCACTGAAGTTGCTGCAATGCACAAAGCGGCTGGTGTTCCTTTATCAACATGGCACTTCGGTGGTGATGAAGCGAAAAACATCAAACTTCACGCTGGTTTCCAAGACATCAATGATGAAGAAAAAATCGGATGGAAAGGTGACTTAGACCTATCTAAACAAGATTTCCCATTTGCTAAATCACCACAATGTCAGTCTTTGATTGCAAGCGGTGAAGTTGCAGATTTCGAACACCTGCCAAGCCATTTTGCTGAGCAAGTATCGAAAATCGCAGCTAAACAAGGCATTCCACACTTCCAAGCATGGCAAGATGGCTTGAAACACTCTGAAGGCGCTGATGCATTTGCAACTGAATCTGTACGTGCAAACTTCTGGGATACTCTGTACTGGGGCGGCGGTGCTTCAGCATACGAATGGGCAGATAAAGGCTATGACGTAGTTGTTTCTAGTCCTGATTATGTTTACATGGATTTTCCATACGAAGTGGATGCGAAAGAGCGTGGCTACTACTGGGCAACTCGTGCAACAGATACTCGTAAGATGTTTGGTTTCGCACCAGAAAACCTACCTCAAAATGCGGAAACATCCGTTGACCGTGACGGTAACGGCTTTGAAAGTGCGGGCACAGTAACACCGAAGAAACCTTTCTACGGTTTGTCTGCGCAACTTTGGTCTGAGACAGTACGTACTGATGAGCAATATGAGTACATGGTATTCCCACGTGTTATTGCAGCAGCAGAGCGTGCATGGCATGAAGCGTCTTGGGAAAATGAATACAAAGCAGGTGTTAAATACTCTCTAGATACAAATCTAGTGAACAAGAAAGCACAGCTTGCTGATTGGACGAACTTTGCAAACACTATGGGTCAACGTGAATTAGCGAAGCTTGAAAGAGCGGGTATTGATTACCGTCTACCAATCCCAGGTGCAGAAATTGCAAACGGTGAATTAAGCATGAACATTTCATTCCCAGGTGTAACGCTGCAATATTCTGTAAATGGCGGTAAAACATGGGCTGCATACGATAATGCGAACAAACCAAAAGTAACGGGTGAGGTTCAAATTCGTTCAACATCATTTACTGGTGAGCGTGTTAGCCGAGTAACTAGCGTTAAATAATAGAGTTAGAAACAGTCATTAAATAATAAAACGGTACCTCTTTAATAAGAGGTGCCGTTTTTTAGGATCATAATGTCAGTATCGATTAACTTGTTGTACTTTTTTGAGTCAATTTTTTAGTTTGCTTCTTAGTTAAGATAAACAAGATACTCAATGTGGCAAGGTAAGTAATTAACTGTGCTAAACTTGGTTTTTCGGTATAACCAAAAATGACATGAACGAAAAGACCGAACCAATTAGTGTGATGATCAAGTAACGCTGTACTGTTCCACAATGGATTTATTATTGGGTTGATTAATCCTGCCGAGGTAAATTTACTTACCGCATTCATTGCCATACCAGCAGCTAAAAATGACATTAATACAGCAAAGAAATTGAAGACTTTACCTAAGTTTATTTTGATAAAACCAAAGTACATCGCAACACCACAAACAATAGCACCCACCGACCCAACTAAACTGCCAGTAAGTATAGATAACCCAGTGATTTCACTGTCACTTGTGAGGCCTAATAGAAACAGAACAACTTCGATGCCTTCACGGAAAACACAAAAGAAAGCGACTAAACTTAAAGAAAACAGAGGTTTGTTACTACTTTTAATTTCGCTAACAGAAGCTTTAATTCCTTGTGAGGCTTTCATGCCATTTGATTTCATCCAAATAACGGTATAACCGATAAGAATACTTGATAGAGCTAGAATGATCCCTCCTGTCATTTTCCCTTCTATTAATGTTGTGATTACCTCACTATTTAAAGCGGTAATAGCAAGTAATAAAGAGACCAAAATTCCGATGCTTGTACCTCCTAAAATCCATCTTGTTCTGTTTGGCATACCTTTGGTTGCAGCCAAAAGTAAAGATACAATAATGGCCATCTCTAGCCCTTCCCTAAATACAATTGTCATACTTGCAAACATAAAAAACATCCTGATTCGTTGAGTTGAATCATGGTAATGCAAATTATTATCAATGCTATTTGTATTTGTGGGTTCTTATATTGACAAAATGAACGATTAAAAAGGATCTAGAATACCTATCAAAAATGGAATCATTCTTTTAGTTTTTAAATGTTCATCACTATGCAGCTAACGTGATTAAAATTACGTAACTTTGCTGACAACATGTAATTTATGATTGTTATTTGAACACGTTGGGTTTTAGTGCCTTAAATATGCATATAAAATGGATCTTTATAGGTTTAAAATACATCTGTTGTTCTATTCATCAGCTTATACGCATTAATAAATATTTAAATAAACGGAATGTATTATGGCTATTTCTCGACGTACTTTTTTAAAAACATCCATTGCTACCGCGGTTGTCGGTGGCGGTGGTTTACTGATTTATCCGGCATCTAAAGTCTTTGATAATGAAGAGGTTGATGTGATCCCACATGCCAGTCATTGGGGACCATTTAATGCCATAGTCAAAGCGGGGGTACTTGTTGGTATTCAACCGCGTAAAGACTTAGACGCTATGCCAACTGAAATGCTAACTGAGGGCTTAATTGGGCGAGTATATGATAAAACTCGTGTTAAATACCCAATGGTAAGAGCCTCTTATCTTGCCGATCCAAAAGGCGATACTAAGCCGCACTTACGCGGTAAAGAACCGTTTGTAAGAGTGAGTTGGGAAACTGCGTTATCATTAGTCGCTGATGCGATTCAAACCACCGCTACAGATCATGGCAATGAAGCGATCTTCAGCAGCTCTTATGGTGGCTGGTCACACGCAGGCCTAATGCGGCCTCAAGTATTGCAAGGTCGATTCTTTAACTTGATTGGCGGTCAAAGTACCACTACTGGCGATTACTCAGGTGGTGCGTCTCAAGTGATCTTGCCGCATGTGATAGGTGATATGGAAGTATATTCACCACAAACTGCATGGCCTGTAATCGAAAAACATACTGAAATTTTTGTATTAATCGGTTGTGATCCTTGGAAAAATAATCGCATTGAATTTCGTGTGGCTGACCATCAAATGTACCCGCATTGGAAACAGTTTGCTGAGTTAGGTATTAAGTTTATTTCAATTAACCCACAACGCACTCGAACTGATGATGAGTTGGATGCTGAATGGGTAAAAATTGTGCCTAATACAGACACGGCTTTATTTCTTGCCATGGCACAGCATGTATATGTGAATGAACTCCATGATACGGCTTATCTGGATCGCTACACTGTCGGTGCTGATAAGTATATTGATCATCTGATGGGTAAGACGGATGGTGTTGTTAAATCTCCTGAATGGGCGGCAAAAATCACAGGAATATCAGCCGAAGATATTCAAAAAATGGCCACGAAATTTGCCACAAGTAAAACGCAATTTGCAGCAGGATGGTCACTGCAAAGAGCGGACCATGGTGAGATGGTTCATTGGGCAATCATTAATTTTGCTGCCATGTTAGGAAAAATTGGCAAGCCTGGGGAAGGCGTTGGTTTTAGTTGGCATTATGGGAATGGTGGAATGCCTCAATCAGGTAAAGCATTACCGGTAGGTTTATCTCAAGGTAAAAACCCAGTTAATGCAATTTGTCCTGCTTCACGCATCTCTGAAATGCTAATGAATCCGGGTAAGACCTTTACCAGAGATGGTATCGATTATGTTTATCCTGATGTCAAAATGGTTTACAACGCAGGTAATAATTTACTTTCACACCAACAAGATACGAATGAGCTTATTGAAGCGCTTAATCAAAAAGTTGAAACGTTTGTGTGCCAAGACCCATGGTGGTGTGCATCATCGCGTTACGCTGATATTGTATTGCCAGCAACCAGTACGTTAGAACGAAATGATCTCTCTTCTGGCGGAACTTACAGTAATGATAAAATTTATGCGATGCGCCAAGTTATCAAGCCTTATGGTGAAAGCTTAGATGATTTTGAAATATTTAGAAAACTGGCTGAGATCTTTAAGGTTGAAGATAAATTTACGGATGGTTTGTCTTTTGATGATATTTTAAAACGTGCTTATAAAGCCTCTTCTGCAACGTTATCGTTTGATGAATTTTGGAAAAATGGCGTAGCCTTACTACCTGTACCAGAAGTCGCTAATCATTGGGTAAGGCATGGTGATTTTTATCAAGACCCAGATAAGAATCCGCTTCATACCACATCAGGTAAAATAGAGCTGTATTGCCAAGATATCGCTAATTTTGATGTGAAAAACTGCCCGCCAATGCCAACGTTTTTAGAACCGTTTGAATATTTAGGCAATGCGAAACCGAATGAAGTTCACGTCGTTAGTCCGCACCCATACATGCGACTGCATTCTCAACTAGCCAATACCGAAGTACGTAAATATGAGAACGTACAAGGGCGCCAGTATGTTTTAATTAATGATCAAGATGCAGAGAAGCATGGTATTCGTTCAGGGCAACTCGTTGAGATATTCAATGAACGTGGGCGAGTGATTGCAGGAGCAAAGGTATCAGATCAAATAATGCCAGGAGTGATCAGTTTAGAAGAAGGCGCGTGGTTGCAATTTGATAGTCAAGGACGTTGTAACAGTGGTGCAATTAATGTGCTGACATCAAGTCAGGCATCGAGCGATTTAAGCCAAGCAACCAGTGCGAATACGTGTTTGGCGTATATCCAACGTTGCCGAGATCCTGAGTCTTCAAATTTGGCGTTTGAACCACCAAGAACCATAATGGTAGATAAAGATTTCAGTATTGGAAAAATAGATGCCACGTTGGGTGCTAAAAATGCTGCAACGAGGGATACCAAGCAAAGTATAGGCGAGGCGTTATTTTATCAACGCTGTACTATGTGCCATTCAGCTAAAGATCCTAAGCAATATACGAAAGTGCAATGGAAAGGGATAACGAAAAGTATGTTCCCTCGTGCAGGGTTAAACCCATTAGAGCGTGAAGAAGTGATGGCTTTTCTGGAAGCAAATGCCAAGGATGGAAAGTAAAGGTTTATAGCATAAAAAATAAGAATAGATGAATAAGGTCTGTTGTCTCTTATTTCATCTATTCTTATTTTTTTGAGGGGGAAACATTACTTCCTGTAAACATTAGCTATTTTAGTTAATCGAAGTGTCTCATTTTTGATATTTCAACCCTTATTTATTGTAATTATATTGCTATAGGCATAGTTCTTTCTAATTAAAATAGAAATGCCTTAATTAAGCGGTTTTATTATTGATAATACTCGCATAATAATAGATAGGGAATATGATGACATCAATTTATTTTAACAAAAGTATCGTTATGATCTCGATGCTTTTTTCTATCATACTTTATATTTTAGTTGTGATATTAACGTCTAACTACTTCCTTTCTAATGAAAAAAAATCATTTACTATTCTGGTGAATAAAATTGATAACGCGAAGAATATTACTTACCTAATATCTCAATATATTGAAGGCAGACTATTAATTAAAGGTGCCTTTAAAAATGAAAAAGAAGTGAATGGAATCGTAGAGAATCTGAGTAAATTAAGGTATAGCACTTATGGGAATACGAATAGAACAGATAGAACAAACCATATTATAGGCTTTCTTTACGACATTAACTACGATTTACCCTCTTTGATTAGGCGCGGTGGTGATAGTTACTACCGTTCATACAATGATGAGTTCCTCTTTACAACTCGCCCTGTTGATGATTACAAAAAATTTTTTTCTAAAGATGCATGTGAGGTTCAAAAAACATGCTCATTATTTTCGAGTGAATTTTTATTAAAAGATAGAATTCTTGTTTCTAACATTTATGACAGTTATTTTGATGAGAGCAAATCAGTTATATCAATATCATCACCTGTTTATTTTCTTGGTAATGTCATTGGTGATTATAATATGGATGTAAATATAGCCAGTGATTTCTTATTAAATAAAAACATCAAATATATGGTGGATAAAAATTTAAAGAAAATAATTACGCTAGAGCAAAAAAACATATTTTTTAGGAACTTTTCATACTCTATAGAGCGAACAATTAGTAATAATTTAGTTATAAAATATAATATTCCTATGTATATCTTTTTCAAAGATACGTGGTTTGTTTTCTTTTTATTCGTTTGTATTTCTTATCTATTTTTAGTGAAAAACATCAAAATTTCAAATAATAAGAAAGAGTTAAGTGAAATGAGCGAAAAATCCAATATGGATGAGTTGACTAAAATTTCAAATCGAACGCTTTTATCCAAAATAAAAGAGAAAAATGATATGGATGATTGTCTGTCTGTGATCTCGATTGATGGTAACAACATAAAGAAGATCAATGACTCGTTTGGCCATCATATTGGTGATGAAGCGATTAAACATATTGCGTCGTCAATGCAATTTGTCTTTAGAGAAAATGATTACTTGTTTAGAATCGGAGGGGATGAGTTTCTGGTTATTTTAATGAATTGTCCTTTAGATAAGGCTCAAGAACTGGGGTATAAATTAAAAGAAAACACAAAAAATAAACCTTTTATTATTAATGATTTATCAATAACTATATCAACGGGGATTGTTAATAAAGATAAGAACATGACCATTGACGAAGCTTTGAAATTGGCGGATGTTCAGCTCTATAAAGATAAAAGAAATCAACAGCATGGCATCGTTTTGAGCTAAACACTGATAGTGTTGCAAGGCTCGCTGATAATATCGAGAAAGTAGAATGGCAGGCTCAACACATTTATTTTGATTATATTGAATGAACATTATCGTTTAGCTATAAAAAACGGCACACTTTAGAGGTGCCGTTTATAGTTATGTTAATACGGTATTAGTTATGAAAACATATCCAATAACCAATAGCTCACAGGGTTATCTGGGCATTGGTATGGGCCACATTCTACAAAAGTAGAAAGGACATTAACCAGTACAGCAACAATAGCTAAGACGCAGGCGAATTTACCGAATGCATTCATTTGGTAAGTATCAGTAGACCAATCGTTATTCCAAAGCATAAGTAATACAGCAACACCCACAATCGCCATCATAAAGATAACAAATGCCCATGTGTAGTAATGCATACCTAAAATTGGGCTACCAAATCCTGGAGTTCCAGGGATTACGTGAAGTGATACTTGGCGTAATGCGGTTGCTGCACCAAACAGCGCACCGACAAGAATAACCCCGTAATGACGTTGTTGCGTGCCATAAATAATGTTTAGCATAAAGCCAAACATAACCATAACAAAACCAACTCTCTGAAGCAGACAAAGCGGACAAGGAAGCTCATTCCAAGCGACCTGAAGTACTGAACCCATCAATAATACAAACGTAATACCGAGCAGGCCAAGGATATTTAATAACGTTACATTTTTACTGTTCATACATGCACCTATAATAAAATGGACAGAGGATCTGTCGCGTGATGATGAAACCAGAACAAGCCAATAATGACCGATACCGTAAATAGAATGTAACTGATATTTTTTTTGCCACTAAACGCGCAGAGCATCGCAACGAGTAGTAGCAAGAAGATTAAACTCATCATAAGTTAACACTTCCCTTAAGTTATTATTTTGATTAATTACCCTAAATCATTACGTTGATTTATGAGTACCTGACTTTATTTTTACTTTCTGAGATCTTAAATATAGATTAAAAATTACATAAATTCATAACGTTGAATTGCAATGGTCAATCTGATCTACTTTTTCATCAACCAGTCTAAAAGAAGTCAGTAGGCTTGTAGAGTCACTTTATTGGAGCGGAAGAGATATTTACGGTGTTTTAGCTGAAAAGTTCGAATCTGATAGGTGCTATCAATAATAATGATTTTTATGGTGATTTACTCAATCAAATTTAACATTTAAGATCTTAACCAGAGTGTTGAAATGGTATTTTTTGAGTAGAGGTTGAATCACATGTGAAGATAAATAATATAATGAACAGATAAATAAAAATATATTCGATACTTTTATCCCAAAGGTGAACATATCCGCTTAGTTATTAAACAAATGTTCATGACTGAATGCCTACTAAAAATGGAATATAACATTTAGTTTTTAACGATCTAGCGTAGTGTTCTATATATGGTGTATATTTCTTGTTATCAAGGAGGGTATATTGTTGACATATTTATATTATCTTGTTTTTAGAATCCAATTAATTGAGTGTGTTTTTATTTTTTAGTATACAAATAATGTGACAAATAAATACCTTTGTTCTGCCAAGAATAATATCTTACTGCTGAATCTTTACTCGAATACATTGTTTTTTTACATTTCATACACTCAATAAAATATATCCCTTCTTTTATTTTCATTACATGTAAATTTCTTGAATGACATTTAGAACAGCTTAATCTATTTATTTTTGACGCTTTATCTATTTTTCGACAGAAAGATTCTAGATCATCATTTTCTAGAGAATTGTATATTCCTTCTGATTTTTCCTCTTTTGAAATCAAGCTGTTAATGGCAAATGAGTAAATTGCTGGTATTTTGCATGAATTTGATTCTATGCTATTTATTTTAGATAAAGGTACTCCGAACAGTTTTGCAAGGTAAGCAGTATTAAGTTCAAGTAAAAAACGAGCAGCAATGAATTTATAATACGTATTAATATCATACATAGCTATGTCCCTATATTAATTACTAACCAATAATATATTGGCGTTTAAAAATACAATTGTTTGTTTTTATTATCTCAATCGAGATATTTATTTTTAGAATATAAATTACGGATTGAAATAATGCAACTGTATATTTACAGCATGATATAAATGTCAACTATGTTAAAAAGGTTAAATTTAGTAACAGATTCTATAGCGATCTTAATTATATGCGTGCGTAAGTATCACCTTTTATTTTTAAATGAAAGTAATGAAATCGTATATTTATAAAATAAATTATTAATAATATTAATCTTGTGAATGAGATCAACAAATTACTCTTGATGTTGTTCTTCATATTCTAAATCTTTTAATTTCGGTTCTGTCATTCAAACAGAAGAAATTAATTATGAAAAATTTAAGCATTGCGATAAGTAATAATCTTGGTGATTACTTCATGCCTCTCGCTGATATGTTGGTTGAAACGTTTAACCGAGAATTAAGACCGATTGATACTGTCGCATTAACGGATGTGAGTGCTGTTATTCTTTCCCTTGATGATGTGTCAGGTAAGGTACATCAACAAATTGAAGAAACGTGTTATGGCATTCCTGTTTTTGTTATTTGTGGTGACGGTACTCGCCAACTTTGCTCTTGTGATTATGCAAAAGTAACCAGTGTTATTGATTTAACTCAACAATCTATTTCATATTATTGCCGTCAAATTAACGAAGCTGCTCATAAATACGAATCAAAAGTGTTGCCACCATTTTTTGAAAAAATAACCCGATATGTTGATCAAGGGAATGCGGCGTTTGATTGTCCTGGACATCAAGGTGGACAGTTTTTCAAAAAACACCCTGCAGGTAAACAGTTCTACGATTTCTTTGGCGAGAATTTATTCCGAAGTGATTTATGTAATGCGGATGTGGCATTAGGGGATTTGCTAATCCATGAAGGTCATGCGTGTGCAGCACAAAAACACGCTGCAAAAGTGTTTAATGCAGATAAAACGTACTTTGTTCTTAATGGGACATCTGCATCAAACAAGGTTGCTTGTAATGCAATTTTAACTCCGGGAGATTTGGTGCTATTTGACCGAAATAACCATAAATCAAATCATCACGGTGCGTTATTTCAAGCGGGTGGGATTCCTGTCTATTTAGAAACAGCTCGAAATCCATACGGATTTATTGGTGGTATTGATGAACATTGTTTTGATGAAAGTTATATTCGCGATCAAATTGCAAAAACAGATCCAAAAAGAGCAAAAGAAGAACGTCCATTCAGAATGGCGATTATTCAATTAGGAACCTATGACGGTACGATTTATAACGCGCGTTTTGTGATGGATAAAATTGGCCACTTATGTGATTACATTTTATTTGATTCTGCATGGGTAGGCTACGAGCAATTTATTCCAATGATGAAAGATTGCTCTCCATTATTGTTGGATTTAAAACCTGAAGATGCAGGTGTTTTGGTTACTCAATCGGTTCATAAGCAACAAGCTGGTTTTTCTCAAACCTCCCAAATCCATAAAAAAGACCGTCACATCAAAGGACAAGCTCGTTACTGTAATCATAAACGCTTCAATAATGCCTTCATGATGCATGCGTCAACCAGCCCATTTTATGCTTTATTCTCAGCATTAGATGTGAATGCCAAAATTCATGATGGTGCATCTGGCCGTAAGTTATGGCATGAGTGTGTAAAAATTGGTATTGAAACGCGTAAAGAATTATTGAATAGCTGTGAATATATTACGCCATTTATTCCTGAAATAGTTGATGGCCAATTATGGCAGGACTATGACACGGAATTAATTGCGAATGAGAAAAAATTCTTCTTATTTAATCCTGAAGACACATGGCACAAATTTGAAGGTTACGGTAAGGAACAATACTTTGTTGATCCATGTAAATTGTTATTAACGACAGCAGGGATTAATGAACACGGGGATTATGCTGAGTTTGGTATTCCAGCAACGCTACTCGCTAACTTCTTACGTGAAAATGGCATTGTTCCTGAGAAGTGTGATTTGAATTCTATTTTGTTCTTGCTTACACCTGCTGAAGACATGGCGAAAATGCACCAATTGGTGGCACAAATTAATCGATTCGAACAATTTGTGAAAGAAGATGCTCCATTGCAAGTGGTGTTACCAACCGTGTATGAAGCAAATAAAGAGCGTTATAAAGGTTATACAATTCAACAGTTATGTCTTGAAATGCACAATATGTACCGTGAGTTGAATGTAAAAGAGCTGCAACGTTGTATGTTCCGTGAGGCTTATTTCCCTGAAATGAAAGTGCTTCCTCAACAAGCAAACACTCAGTATTTCCGTGGAGAGTGTGAATACGTCGAACTGAAAGAAGCAACGGGACGAATCGCCGCTGAAGGTGCACTTCCTTATCCTCCTGGTGTGCTATGTGTGATCCCTGGTGAAGCGTGGACCTGCGAAGTTACCCAATACTTCTTAGCATTAGAGGAGGGGATTAACCAATTCCCAGGATTCGCTCCTGAAATTCAAGGTGTTTATTTAGAAGAAGTAAATGGCCGAACTACCGCATTTTGTTATGTCCTTAACGAATCAAACTAACAACTAATGAACGTGGTGGGAGCTCCTGCCACGTCACTCAGGGTGATCTTATGACACAAAAATCTAAAATGGGCGTAGTTCAACTTACGGTCCTTACTTTTATTAACATGGCTGGATCCGGCATTATTATGTTGCCAAGTAAATTGGCACAAGTGGGTTCCATCTCAATTATTTCTTGGCTTGTCACTGCGATTGGTTCGATGAGTTTAGCGTATGTTTTTGCTAAATGTGGACGATTTAGTAAACGTCCGGGTGGTATGAATGGTTATGCCTCTTATGCTTTTGGTGATTCAGGCGCGTTCATGGCTGGATGGACTTATGGTCTTTCTTTATTGATTGCGAACATTGCGATTGCGATTACGTCGGTGGGTTATGCCCAAGCGTTCTTTGAGATCTCATTGACTCCGATTCAAACGTGTATAGCAACGATTAGTGTCTTGTGGTTATGTACTGTTGCAAATTTTGGTGGCGCAAAAGTTACAGGGCAAATCGGTACTTTTACGGTATGGGGCGTTATTTTACCTGTATGTAGCTTAGGAATAATTGGATGGTTCTGGTTTAGTCCTGAAATGTACGTTAACTCTTGGAATCCACACAGTTTACCCTTTGGTGACGCGGTGAGCGCATCGATAGCTATGACGCTTTGGGCGTTTTTGGGTTTGGAATCTGCCTGTGCAAACAGTGACTCTGTTGAAAATCCAGAGAAGAACGTTCCTATCGCAGTGCTTTGCGGTACGTTAATAGCGGCGGTGGTTTATATTGTCTCTACTAACATTTGTGCGGGTATTGTTGAAAATGGGGCTCTAGCGGCATCAACCGCGCCATTCAGTTTGGTATGGCAAGTTATGTTAGGGTCTTGGGCTGGTAAGGCGGTTGCTGGTTTAGCTGTAATTGCTTGTACTGGGTCTTTACTAGGGTGGCAGTTTACTATCGCCTCTGTGTTTAAAAGCTCGGCTGATGAAGGTTTCTTTCCAAAGGTATTCTCTGAAATTGATAAACGAGGAACACCTGTAAAAGGAATGATCATTATTACGGTGATTCAAACGGTATTATCGCTAATGACAATCAGTCCAACGTTGAACGAGCAATTTGAATCGCTAGTCAACTTAGCGGTGGTTACCAACGTCGTGCCTTATATCCTATGTATGGCAGCTATCTTCATTATGCAAAAGTTCGCTCATGTTAGTAAAAAAGAGATGAGTAAAACGAATTTTATTGCGGTTGTGGCAGCAGTATACAGTTTCTATGCTCTTTATGGGGCAGGTTATGACGCAATGATGTGGGGGTCTATTGTTACTTTCCTTGGTTGGACTATGTATGGTTTTATTGCATACAAACATGAAGACGTAGAAGCAGAAGAAGTTAGATAGAAGTGGATACTGTCTCATTAAAATACGTTGACGATTTTTAATCAGAAGCTAAGTGCTCATGCGCTTGGCTTTTTTATGCATTTGATTTGGTATCTTCATTTCAATCAATCATTGGTGGGTTAATGTTATTTTCATTTAACGTAAACGGATAAACTTTGAGTAATATTGTGCCCCTTGATCTGAATCGATAAATAATGAGCCTACAAATAAAAAGCCCTTATGTACTTTGCGTGCATAAGGGCTTTATTTTTGTAGGGCGAACTTTTTGTTATTGCATTAACGTTAACTATTAATTGTTATAAAATCTGTTGATTAGCTTTCTGGTAACCATGTTTGTTCAGAAACGACTTTTTGATTTTTGAAGGTTAATTGTTCTACTTTATCACCATGATTATTCCAATGGGTGAGTGAACCGTCTTTGATTTTTCCTTCATCATAGCTTGCTTGAGTCGCTTTCTTACCATTTGCATAGTAGCTGGTGTATTGGCCGTCTTTTTGGCCATCATCGTAGCTAATGGTTAGGTTTTTCTCGCCGTTGTCATACCAACGTGTTGCTTTTCCATCTAGCTTATTATTCTTGTAAGTGAACTCTGTTTTTTTCTGGCCATTTGCATACCAAGTTTGCATTACGCCTTCAAGCTTACCGTCGTTATAGTTCAGCTTAGAGGCCATTTGACCGTTCGGGTACCAATTACTTTCGGTGCCTATTTCTAACCCTTTATTAAATGCCACTTTTGTTGATATTTGTCCGTTATCGTATTTTTGAACAAACTGACCAGTATAAGGGCTGTCTTGATTTACTTGATAAGCAACACCGTTACGCATTTGTAAATAATCAGCAGTATCTGCCTTTGGCGCTGTTGCCGCATAGCTAGCACCAGAAACTGCACTAAGAGCAAGTAGGACAGGAATATATTTCTTCATTGTGGCACCTCATTTTTTGGCTAACATTTCACATTCGTTGCGTGACTTTTAACTTAATATTGCTTTCATCATTTTTATTATTTTGATGTTGAAAGCTAAGCTGGTATTCAATATTCCACTTATTTTCGTTAATGTCAGTACCGAATTTGGTAGTCATATTTTCCATTTATGAGGGCTTAATTTGGGGAACTTTTCGCGAAATTTAAGGTAGTTCTAGTGGTTCTGTTTCACAAAGTCTAAGAAGGTTCGGTCTGCTTTTGAGAGATAACCATTCTTTCTCCACGCAATAGAGATATCTAAAAATATAGGGTCACTAAAAGGAATAGAGACAATATCAGGTTCGTTTTCTGTGGCTAACTCAAGTAATGCACTGATGGCGAAATCCCGTTTTACAATTTTCAAAATAACAGGTAATAGGTTGGTTTCAAAAGAAAAATCGGCAGTTAAGTTTTCTTGCTCACATATGGCATCTAGTCTTTCTCTGTGAAAGTAGCCTTGTTTAAACATCACTAACTCTTGAGAGAAGAACTCTTTAAAAGATAAGGTTTTCTTTTTTGAAAATTCGTGGTCTGTGCTTACCACCGCAACCATTTGAGACCGAACTAAATGGTCCGAATCGAGCGCTTCGGGTAAGTCACGAACTTGAGTAATGCCTAAATCTATCTCCCCATCGAGCAGCATTTTTTGTATAGATTGTGCGCCTGCTTCAATCATGGTGAGTTTTAATTTTGGGTATCGACTTTTGAAGGCCATTAAAACATCAGGGAAATAATAAGTCCCCATGATACTAGGGACACCTAATCGTACTTCCCCTTTCTCTAGTCCTCTTAGTTCTTTCATTGCAAGAGTTGCATCATCCAATTGCTGAAGAATGAGTTTTGCATGAGTCAGTAAAATTTCACCTTCATGGGTGAGTGCTATTTTTCGTTCGTTGCGACGAAAGAGTTCAAGCTCTAGCTCGTTTTCTAATTTCTTTATTGCAACACTGAGCGCAGGTTGTGCAATATGCAGTGCTTTGGCTGCATGAGTAATATTTTGATGATCTGTAACTGCAACAAAGTACCTTAGTAATCTTGTATCCATCCGCATTGCCTCGCCATAACTAAAAACTATTAAAACGATAATTATTATATATTTTCACTATTCCAATGAACTTGCTACTGTTTTGATATTGTTTCCTAATGATGATCACTAAGATGATTGAATTTCGCAGTCGAGCATATTATCAAGTAAGTGCCGCATTGGCCTTTGGCTCGTTTTTGGTATTTTGTAATTTGTATTTGTTTCAACCAATGCTTCCTGCACTGGCGGATCATTTTGCGGTATCTGCAACTAAAATTAACTGGCTACTTGCCGCTGGAACATTCACTCTTGCGTTAATGCTACTGCCTTGGGCTATTGCTTCTGAGATGATAGGGCGTCGAAAAATCCTATTAATCAGTCTATTTTTATTGCCAGTGATCGGATTAACGCCATTACTAACGAACAACCTAATGTTGTTGATTATTAGTCGGGGGTTAATGGGTATGGCATTGGCAGGTTTTGCTGCGGTAGCGGTGGCTTATATGGCAGAAGAGTTTTCGGCCAAAGCATTCAGTCACGCCATTGGTGCTTACATTAGTGCAAATTCTTTAGGTGGGATCTCTGGTCGTATTTTTGGAGGCATGGTTACCGACCATTTTGATTGGCAAACTGCTGTGTTTTGCATGGCGGTACTCAGTTTGGTAGGGGCTATCATCGTGGCGCTTGTACTTCCGAAGAAAGAGCAACCACGAGATAATGCGCCTTCGTTATCTCAATATCATCGAATTATCTTTCAACATTTAAGAAATAACAAAATCTTGTTTGCGATACTCATTGGTGGCGTTAATTTCGCTTTGTTTGTGAATTTATACACCGTAACAGGGTTTCGATTGGTGGCCGAACCTTACTCTTTGCCAATCAGTATCGCTTCTATGATTTTCTTATGCTATTTGTCTGGCACGATCAGCTCAAGACTGGTTGGAATGTGGTGTCACCGTTTTAGTGCGGTATCTGGGATGTTTCTTGGTTCGTTGATCAGCTTATGTGGGATGTTAATTGCAAGTAATAGTTCATTAGTTGTGATTCTAATTGGTTTGAATGTATTAAGTTTTGGTGCTTTTTTTACACATTCATTGGCGTATGGTTGGGTGAGTCAGCAAGCAGTAACGGCTAAATCGACAGCGACGGCGTTATATCTGGTTCATTACTATGTGAGCGGGAGTCTTGGTGGATTTTATTTGATGTATTGTTGGCAGCACGGTGGCTGGGATAGGGTTATTTTAGGCGCAGGTGCATTGTATGGCGTGATATTTTGGTTATGTTGGCGTTTGTATCACCACACCCATACCAAGGCGGCATGGGCATAGTAGAAGATAAGATTAAAGACTAAAAATTTGGAATCCATTTTTTCCTGAACGTTTGATGTAATACATTGCTTCATCGGCATTATGCATTAGGTCATTGATGTTAGTGCCGTGTTCAGGGAAGAAGGCAACCCCAATGCTTGTGTTTAGCATGTATTGCTTATTATCAAGCGTGAGTGGTTGATGGGATAAATACAAATACGCTTCAACCTGTGAAATGACTTCTTGTGTGTCATTAACATCATAAATCAGGACTGCAAACTCATCTCCACCAATACGAGAAACATACGCATTAATAGAAAAAGCATATTCTAAATTTTTAGAGATAGCTTTTAATGCGAGATCCCCAACGCTATGACCAAAGCTGTCATTGAGATCTTTAAAACCATCAAGATCAATATAGATCAGAGCTAGCTTTGATTCGAATCGTCGGGCGTGTTGCATTTTCCAATGGAATAATTTTTTAAAATATCCGCGATTAATTAAGCCGGTTAAACTGTCGTGATGTGCCAATTTTCGTATTTCATTATGATCGATGCGTTTTTTAAGTTGCAGCTGCGCGATAATGTAAGACATGCACAATGAGAATAGAATCATACTGCCTAAAATATGCAAATCATTCGATGAGGTATTCGCAATGGTCCATTTTGTTGAATTCGGCACAAAAGTGATTAAACGCCAACACGTATCTTGTTTAACAATGTGAATTGAATTAGATGAATCGATATTTTTTGGGTACGAGAATACCGAATCAAAAGTAAGCACGCCAGAGCTGATATCAACTTGGCCTGACGCTTTGTGATTTAAACAACGGTATGTTTCTGGGTAAATAGCGGAGTATTTTTTCTCTTCATTATTAGGAAACATGAAGGCAAATTCTAACTCTGGTCTTCTGTCATAGAACAAGAAATAATCGTTATGATTGATTAGCATATGATGATCATTCTGGTTCAAATTAAATATCTTTAATCCATCCAGTAAGTGTTCTGCTAAGTAGTTGAGTATAACAATCCCACGTTTTTTACCATTGTCATCATAAACAGGCGTGGCAAGGCGGAGCATCGGCTTATGTGGGATTTCTATCTCGCCGTGCTCAATGTTGAGATCAAGTGCTGAGATGTAAACATCACCATCATGCAGCTTTAAACTGTCTTTCACGTAATAACGATTCGCTTTATTTTGTAATTGTGCCTTAGGGACAATAGAAGGATCTCCGTCATTATAATTAACTCGGATAATTTCATTGCCTTCTAGATCAATATAACGAAGTTGGTCATACAAACCTTTACGTAAACTTAATGCAAGTGCATTGGCTTCTGTGAGTTCAATTAGCTTTTTATTATGGATATTATAGGCATGATGTATCTCAATAAAGTCTGACAATAATAAGAGGTCTTGGCCGATACTATCAAGAGTCATTGAGATGTATTTCTTCTGTGCCGCAATAATTGCTTTCTGTTCAGATTTTATTTTGTTAACGTTTATTTCATTCTCTGAGTACTTGTAAAAATAGAAAACAGAAAATAATAAAGAAAAGAATAATAAGAATAACACGATAAAACGTGGCCAAAAAAAGAAGGTATTAGGCTTATTTAATTCCATGATGTAAATCGCTTACAAAAAATTAACAAATAATAAGGTAATTCAGCGATATACCGCATAAATTATGCGAGGAAAATCACTAAATTGGAAAGGGTAACGTGAGGAGAGACTTTATAATATATGAGCAGGTCTATCAATACCTATGGAATAGTTAATGAATATTAATTGATCTATTTTGTATAAACAATAAGGATTATTCAAAATAAAGTGTTATTCATTCACCGTGATTACATCGTTGACACAACTGCAACAAAATTCGTCATTAATTAGAATGTTAATAAGTATTTAATATATCTATTGGTTTTCTTATATATATTCAGTTAAGAAAACCAATAAATTATTAGCCAAATAAGGGTTTAATTTTTCGGCATTGGATAATTAATACTGATGTATTCTGGTTCTTCTATTCCAGAATCTTGATTTAATACTCGAGTCAGCGCAAAGTAATAATTCGCAAGTACATTAGCAAAACGAGGCAGGGTTTCTGGGATTTTTTTCGTGGTTAATTTATCTACTTGGACGAGTGCTCGAACCACTTTTTTACTTAAACTACGGCATTGGTGTAATTGAATTACTGCACCTGTACCTCTTGGTAATACAAAGCGTTTTGCATCATCGGTTACTTGAGATTTGAAGTGATATAAATCCGTGAGCAGTTCTTGAATATCGTCTTCAAAAATGCCACATTTCCCACGAATAGAACCATTTAAATTAAAGATCTTTGGTTGTAAACGTTCAAGTGATTCTCGAACCTCGCCTGAGGCTAATTGAGATAAAGCCAACCCCGTATAAGTACATAACTCATCGGTTAAAATTTCAAAATCACACAGTGGACTGTCTTCAAAAATAAAAGGGTATGAAAGCTCACCAACCACACCAGATGCTTTTAGTGCCATAATTAAATCACTTAGTTATCAATAAAGAGTGAACGTACTTTATCACGTCTACTCTAGGATTGATTATCCTTTTCTTGGCTAAGTAGATGCAAAATGTTGTCGTGATTTTTGTTGGTCATTTCAAGAGATAAGGCCGAATTTTCGATGGCTTTTGCCATGGTTGAAATATTGGTGGTGGCTTGCAATAAGGTGTTTTGCAGTGGGCGAAGAATAAACCAATAGAAGCAGGCAATAATGGCGACCAAGGCAAGAACAACAAGAGAGAGTAACAAAATAACCTTAAAAGTTAGATCATCAAAAAATTGTGAGCTGCTTTCTGAGAGTGTTTCTTTAGATTGCTTTAGAAAGGTCGGCAGTGTTCTAAGGGAATTGGATGAGATATCAACCAGATTATTAATATTTTCAATCGTTTGGTAAATGTGTTCTTGCTGCTCTGGTGTGAGGTTTCTATTTTTTGCGATTAGCTCAAGGGAGTTGGCCATTTTTTGCATCGCTTGTGCGCCTTGTTCAGCCGATTGCTCAAGGCCTTTTATATCAACAGTGGCATTAATGCTGACGAGTGGCTGAGTGATTTGTTCTTCAGTATTGGCAAAACTAACAGAAGCGAACATGGTTAATAGAAGCAACAACGTGTATTTCATTTTTTATCCCTTGAGTAATACATCCTATATAGAGTCACTATAGAAAGAAATCGCTTCTATTACTATGGGTTAGTCCGAATTAAACAAATGGTTTCAAGGTTTAAAGATAGAATATAGTGCCGCAGCAAAGTACAATACGCCCCATCTTCGGAATACGGTGAAACTCCGTAACGGGCGCGCCACTGTAAGAATACATTAAGTATTTAAGTCAGATACGAAGAGTTCGGTTTACAAAAAGTAAACTATTTTACTAGGTACGCGATTTACAGGAGTTACCATGCATTGGCCGGCGTTTAAACCTTTTCTCATCACGTTTTCGTTATTCTTGTCATTCTCATCAATGGCTGACACCATATATCCGCTCTCTTTAACCGATGGTTTAGGCAATCAAGTCATCATTGAAAAAGAGCCAATTAAGATCTCATCGAAAACGTTGTTTACTGACGCGGTATTATTAGAATTGGTTGATAATAATCGCTTATCCAGTCTAACTGATTTAGCGGATAACCCAAATTACTCAGCAGTAAAAGATATTCTTCCTAAATCGGTTCCGCTATTGGCGCTTAATGTAGAAATGATCATTGCGAATCGCCCTGATATCGTTTTTGTTGCTAATTGGAGCGATGCTTCAAAATTAGCCATTATTGAAAGTGCAGGTATTCCTGTTTATAGAATTCAAACCCCAAAAACCATCGCTGAAATTGAAGCCGAGATTTTACGTGTTGGTGATATTGTTAATCGCCGAGACGCTGCAGAAAAAGTGATTGAGATGATGCATTCTCGATTACGTAATCATTTAATTCATCCTAAGAAAGCCTTAAAAGCTCTTGATTATAATCCTTGGGGAACCTCAAGTGGCCAAGATTCCACGTGGGATGAAGTATTAGAACAAGCGGGATTAGAAAATGCGATTG
This sequence comes from Aliivibrio sp. SR45-2, assembly GCF_963890165.1. Classification (NCBI taxonomy): domain Bacteria; kingdom Pseudomonadati; phylum Pseudomonadota; class Gammaproteobacteria; order Vibrionales; family Vibrionaceae; genus Aliivibrio; species Aliivibrio sp. SR45-2. The sequence continues at coordinate 55,622 of NZ_CAWPRC010000066.1, forward strand.
AAGGGTTAGTCAGTGACAAATATGGGCAAGTGCCAGTATCAAAAGAAATGGTGATAGTGCTTAACCCTGATGTGTTGTTTATTCCAGCTTGGGTTTATGGAGATGATAATGGCGCTGAGCAATTTAGACAAGCGATCTTATCTGATCCATCATTACAATCGGTAACGGCGATCAAAGAAGGGCGGGTTTATCAAATGCCACATGTATTAAGAAGCGTGTATAGCCAGTACATTATTGATGCAATTCTATTCGTTAACCATTCTGCTTATAAGAAACAATGATGCCATTTTATCGATTAACGTCATTTCAAATATTGGTTTCAGTCAGCCTATTTATTGGGTTGTTTTTCACTTATCTAAGTGTCGGAGCTGTTCATATTCCAATTATAGATATACTTGCTATGTTTAAAAACTATGTGCTTGGTGGCAGTGAATTGGCGGCGAAAGAGTATCCTTTGGCCTCTGCCATTGTGTTGCATATTCGATTACCAAGAGCCTGTGCCGCAATATTAGCGGGTGGGGCATTGGCATTAGCGGGAGCATGTACGCAAGGCTTATTTAAAAACCCACTCGCGAGTCCTGATGTATTGGGGGTCAGTTCGGGCAGCAGCTTTGGTGCAGTGGTTGCGATAGTGACGGGCTTTTCATTTATGAACCCAATGTGGTTGCCAATTTTTACTACGGTGGGGGCGTTGGCAGCATCAGCGTTTATTTATGTGTTGGCTTCACGTCATTCGTCTTCTCAAATTTTGTTTTTAATCTTAACGGGGTTGGCATTATCTAGCTTGCTTGGCGGAGCTAGAATGGGTCTGCTATTAATGGCTCAACAATACGAAGTTAGCCAATTTGTGTTTTGGGCAATGGGGGGCTTAGATGGGCGTATGTGGCAACATTTGTTATGGCCTGCTCCCGTGATTATTATTGTGTCTATATTGCTGCTCAAAGAAAGTCGTTCATTGAATTTGTTAGCTTTGGGTGAAGAAAGTGCTCACGGAATGGGGTTAAACATCAAGAAAACACGCTTTAAATTATTGATGTTTGCAACGCTGCTTACCGCGATGTCGATAGCGATTGCAGGGCCGATTGGATTCATTGGGTTAATGGTGCCGCATTTGGTGCGTTTGCTTGTTGGCCCTGCTCATGAAAAATTATTGCCATTCTCAGCTATCTTCGGTGTGATTTTCTTACTTGTGTGTGATTTGTTAGGTCGCTGGATTATCGCGCCAAACGAATTAAAAGCGGGGATCATTACCTCCTTCATTGGTGGTTGTTACTTCATTGGCTTGATTATTCGATTCCAAAGAAAGGGGCGTTTAGCATGAAGCCATTACTAACCATCTCTAATTTGAGTTACCAAGTGGGTGCCAAAACGCTACTAAAAGACATTTCCTTTTCGATGAGTGCAGGTGAACTGGTTGGCGTGATAGGGCCTAATGGCGCAGGTAAAAGTACGTTAATGAAATGCATTAGTGGGTTTCAAGCGTATTCACAGGGAGAGATCGTTATTGACGGCGAATTGCTACCTAGCCTTTCTCATATTGACCGAGCATTAAGTATGAGCTATTTACCTCAATACAGCGAAGCAGCATTCCCATTCAGTGTGATGGAAACCATAGGATTAGGTTTTCATGCAAAGCAACAGAAAACACTGATCTCTAAAGCGGTGATTGAAGAGCAAAGCCAAGCCGCATTAGAAAGAGTCGGTATTGGGCATTTACATCATCGTACCGTGACTGATTTATCGGGCGGTGAGAAGCAGCTTGTTCACTTTGCTCGTTTATTGGTGCAAGGTACGCCATTAATGCTGCTTGATGAACCGACAGCCAGTTTGGATATTGGTCATGAATCGCAGTTAATGAATGTACTTCATCAAGAATGCAAAAACGGAAAGTCAGCCTTGGTTGCGATTCACAACCTTAATACGGCCGCAGAATTTTGTGATCGCTTAATTTTGATTAATAACGGTGAAGTGATAGCAGAAGGTAAGCCTAATGAAGTATTGAGTGAGGAGAATATCCGATCTTTATATCAAGACTTAGTGATGGTTTCTCATCATGCAGTGACAGGAAATACGATAGTGTCGCCGTATAAAAAGTAATTCAACATTTAGATAGTAGACATAAAAAATCCAGAGCCTCGTTTGAGAACTCTGGATTTTTTGTTGTTAGCTTAACTCGCTATTATTCACACGGTGGTGCCATGTGAATTAACGCTAAACCGCCGAGAGAGGTTTCACGGTATTTACGGTTCATGTCTTTACCTGTTTGATACATGGTATCGATCACTTTATCGAGCGAGATAAGACACTTACTTGTGCGTTTAAGAGCCATGCGAGAGGCGTTAATTGCTTTCATTGAGCCCATTGCATTACGTTCAATACAAGGCACTTGAACAAGACCACCGATTGGGTCGCACGTCATACCTAACGAATGTTCCATCGCAATTTCAGCCGCCATACAAATTTGCTCATTACTGCCACCGCGAAGTGCCGTTAAGCCAGCGGCAGCCATTGATGATGAAACACCAACTTCACCCTGACAACCCACTTCAGCACCAGAAATAGACGCATTGGTTTTATATAAAATACCAATGGCACCAGATACCGCTAAGAAATCTTTCAGTTGCTTAGTGTCTAGCTCTTTAATGAAGCGATGGTAATACATCAGTACACCAGGAATAACCCCCGCCGCACCATTGGTTGGGGAGGTAACCACTTGGCCACCCGCCGCGTTTTCTTCGCTTACCGCAAACGCGAATAAGTTAATCCAATCCATTATTTCCATAGGATCACTTTCAATAGAAGCATTTGCTTCCAGTTTTTTTAATAATGCAGGCGCACGACGAACCACGTTTAAGCCACCGTCAAGAATGCCTTCAGTTTGGAAACCTCGTTCCATACACAATGACATGACTTTCCAAATTTGATCGGCTTTCGCATCAATCGCTTCCATTGGTTGAAAAGAGACTTCGTTACGCAGAATAAAGCTGCCTAAGCTTAGGCCTTGTTTCTCAGCTTTTTCTAGCATCTCGTCCGCAGATTTGAATGGGAACTCGACTTCAACACCCGTCGCGCTTTTGCCATTGGTTAGCTCATCAGCGGTTGCAATAAATCCGCCGCCTACGGAATAGTAAGTTTCTATAGCCAGTTGTTGGCCTGCGGCATCAAAGATTGAAATCGTCATGCCATTTTCGTGTAATGGCAAATTGGTTTTATGAAAAAGCATATCAGTTTCATAATCAAAGGTGATTTCGTGAGCACCTGCGATATGCAATACCTTATCTTCAATGGCTTTTTTCATTGCCAAGTTTGCACTGGTTATCTTGATGGTATCTGGACGGTTACCTAGTAAACCTAAAATGGTTGCGCGATCGGTATGGTGACCAATCCCCGTTAATGAAAGAGAACCATAAAGATCCACCTGCACGCGAGCCACTTGATCTAAATGAGGTTGGATAAGTTGGGTAAAATTATACCCCGCAATCATAGGACCATTTGTGTGTGAGCTAGATGGCCCAACACCGATTTTGTAGATATCAAAGATAGACAGCATAGACATTACCTATTTACAAAAGTGCAGCAAAACCAAGAATGTAGATGAGTGAGCATCATCTACAGGTGTTGCTATTATAATTATTAAGTTTAGTTGTTTTGTAGATTTGTGCTTAAAAATGACGAATCCCAAGAACTAACAACTAGGACCTGAGATTAAGGTGGTGGAACGTAACATAAATAAGAGGTGACAAATACCCCAAAAAATAAAGGGTAAAGGGTATTTAGAAGATAACCAGAGGTAACAGTTGAATACATGAAGTTAGACATAATATAAGATGTCATATTTACACAATGTCACTGTAGGACGTCGATAATTATGGATGGCACAGAAAAAACACCCGAAGGTTTTATTCATGGAATAGTGTTAGATAACAAGGGTGGAATGAAAAGTCTTTCTTGGGAAGAGAGTTGTCAGGTATGGGCTAGAAATGAAGATATTTGGTTGCATTGCTATTATACCGATGAAGAGATTCATCAGTGGCTGAGTGATAATACAGAATTAAACGAAATTGTATTGGACAGTTTATTCAGTGAAGACAGCCGTCCTCATATTTTAAGTCGAAATAATAACTTATTAGCTGTTTTTCGAGGCATTAACCTAAACCCTAATGCCGAACCGGAAGATATGGTTTCATTGCGAGTATGGACTGATGGGAAACGAATGGTCAGTACCCGTAAGCGTATTCTACTTTCTACTCAAGACATACTAAAACATTTAAACGAAGGTCATGGGCCTAAAGATATACCCGATCTCTTGGTTGAATGGATTGATCGTATAGTAAGAAAAATGTCTGATACGGTCGATAATCTTGAAGATGAGTTATTAATACAAGAAGAAGCCTTAGAAGGCGATGATCTTAGGGAGATACGAAGTTCATTACTTAAAATAAGAAAACAAAGTATTGGCATGCGTCGTTATCTTGCACCACAGCGTGAAGCGATGAATAAGCTAATTAACGAGCCTCTAGATTGGTTAAATGATATGCATCGTTTGAATTTAAGGAGCATTTCAGATCGTCAAATTAGACATATTGAAGATATTGATGCATTAAGAGAAAGATCGGGCATGATTCAAGAAGAAATCAGTAATCAAATGTCAGAGCAAATAAACCAACGATCTTATGTTTTGACGCTTATTGCGGCGATCTTTTTACCACTGAGTTTCTTTACTGGCTTAATGGGGATCAATGTTGGTGGAATGCCAGGGGTTGAATCAAGCATCGCATTTTGGATTGTAACGTTGATTTGTATTGGTATTTCTCTTGGGCTTGTTGGTTTGTTCTTTTGGCGAAAATGGGTTTAAAAGAAAAGCATGAGTGACTCGACGGCACTCATGCTCGTTATTATTTAATCGCTAGACCTTTGTTATTTAAGTACCCTTTAATGTGAGGGCGTGATTCTTGAGATAACTTGCTTGTAATTTGCTCCGACCATGAACTTTGTTTTTGATTGCTGTTACGTGTGGCGTAATACTGCAACATGGTTTCATCGTATTCATGGATTTTGTTTTTATCTAATGGCTTGTACGTATTTTCATGAACAATAACCTCAGGGCTTAAGCGTGGTTTTTGTTGTGGCGTTTGATCGGGATGACCTAAGCACATGCCAAATAACACCGCAGTGTGTTGAGGCAACTCAAGTAAATCGTCCACTTCTTGAGCGTGAGTTCGTAAGCCGCCAATATACACGCCACCTAAGCCCATTGATTCTGCCGCGAGTAAGCAGTTTTGTGCCATTATTCCGGCATCGACAGCACCAATCAGTGTTAGCTCTGTGTATTCTGCTTTTACGTCAGGATTCATTTCATGATGACGTTGAAAATCAATACAAAAAACCAGAAATTCAGCGGCACCTTCAACATAAGGCTGGCCGCCCGAAAGTTCAACTAGTGCTTTTCTCTTTTCCATATCAGTAATACGAATAATTGAGTTTACTTGAAGCAAGCTTGACGAAGAGGCGGCAATTCCTGCGCTAATGATGGTATCTAATTGCACTTTAGAGATAGGGTCATTGGTAAAAACACGGATTGAACGGTGATCTAAAATAGTGTCGATAACTGGGTTCATAAATAGTCCATCATTAATATTCTGATTGAAATAAGGATTAATAGAGCATGTAGGTGTGAAGCTCTGGTCTCTTTATATAAAGATAAGGTCTTATTGATAGAATTCAAGGTAGAGTCGATATTCTATCAATAATTAGATGATTGTTTTCTTATGTGAAAAGCATGAGTAAATCAGTCACTACTCATGCTTTACCTATTACATACCGAAGAAAGTGCCTACGGCTAACCCTAAGAAAATCACTGCCGTTACGCGGTGAATCAAGGTTAATGGCAACTTATCAGCAGAAAATTTACCAATTAGAACAACGGGCACATTCGCCAATAACATACCTATTGTTGTACCCAGAATAACCCAACTAAGGGCATCGGCATTTTGAGCGCCTAAAATGGAAGTGGCTATTTGAGTTTTGTCCCCAATTTCAGCAATGAAAAAGGCAATGAAACTGGCAACAAAAGGACCTCGGTTTGAGATTTTTTCGTCATCATCCAACTTATCTGGGATCAAGACCCAACCGGCCATTATGACAAAGCTGATAATTAGAGCCCACTTTAAGGTTTCAGGTGTTAGGTAATCGGCAACGACAACCCCTAAATAGGCGGCTAAGGTGTGGTTTAACAGAGTCGCAAAAAAGATCGCAGCAATAATAGGGATTGGTTTTCGGTATCTACTGGCAAGCAGTAAAGAGAGGAGTTGGGTTTTATCACCGATTTCCGCTAAGGCGACGGTGGTTATTGATATGGCTAGTACACTCACGACATTACTCATTTGGGCGGGATTATTATTATAAGTCCATAGAAAAACCTCACGCCCACCCAATGGTTCGTGATGTTAATCTAAGGTCTTGCCGAACAAGCTGCTCATGCTTGTCTCGTATACCATGATGATTTTGCATCAATTATGTTGATATACGAACTTTCTGCTTATTTTGCCTAAGCAATTAAAACAAGAAAGCGGGCTACTCCCCAAAGAGTAAGGGCGTGATAATAGGGGAATCGTCTTCTAGATTCAAGTCAGGGTATTGTTAGAAAGTGTAAATTATGCAGTTTGTGCATGTCATCGTGGCATTTTTTTCGCATCTATTTCTATAGGTTCGTATTATAATCCGTTCCATTCAATCACCTTATGTAACTGGCGCTATGGATCTTATTCAACTCTCTCGTATTAATTTTAAGCAACTGACGGCTCTGCATGTAATGCTGTCTACCCACAGTGTTACTCAAAGCGCTGAAATTTTATGCATGAGTCCATCGAGTGTCAGTAAAACGTTATCGCAATTACGATCATTACTTGGTGATGAGCTTTTTTATCGCGATGGTACGCAACTTATCCCAACGGCTTTTGCGTTAAAAGTGGGGCCGACAGTTCACCTTATTTTAAACAATATGAATGGATTGTTGAATCAGTCATCTTTTGAACCAAAGGCATTTACGGGGAAGTTTTCATTGTCTATGCGTGAGAGTACGCTTGAAATTTTTGCGCCGATTATCAGTGATATTTTATCCAATCAAGCGCCTCATGCTCACATTGATATTCACTCTAAAGAACAACTTGGTTTCGATGCGCTCTTGAGTGGGCAAGTGGATGCCATTATTCTACCGCATGATAAAAGTCAGCCACCGACGAATGAAAAGCAGTTAGTGTGGGAAACCGTGATTGACGATGAAATGGTGTGCTTAATGAAATCAAATCATCCATTAGCGACAAAACCCCTTACGGTTGAGAATTACTTAACGTATAAGCACATTGGTATTTTTGATAAAGAATTAAATCAGCCTTATTTTGAGCAGTTGCTAACGCAGCAACATCAACCGAGAAACATGGCAATGTCAGTGGCTGATTTTGGCAGTGCGGCGGCGATGTGCCATCATTCTGATTTTTTATTTACCTGTTCTAAAAAGTGGTTTGAAGTAGCAAAACAAGCGCAAGATTTAATTGAAAAACCACTGCCTTTTGGTTACGGACAGGTTGTTTACAGTGTGGTTTATAATAAGTTAAGTTTGAATGACCAAGCGTTGAATTGGTTATTGAATCGGATAAAGAATTAGAAGAACCAATATAAAAAGAGAAATAATGTTAACCTTTCTCTTTCATCGATATGACATGATATAGACTCTATTTACCAAGGTGTTCACATGGATTTACAACAAGAAAATAGTATTGCAGAACACTCATTAGAGCGTATTTATCCAAAGCAGCTCAATCGAGATGAAAAAAGTCATCAAGAGGTATTGGATATTCATTTAGAACGTTATCAATTTGCCTCGGAACAATTACACGGAACCGACATTCTAGACATCGCGTGTGGTTGTGGTTACGGAACGGCATTAATGGCAGAAGCGCATCCAGACAAACAATTTGTTGGTGTAGATGTTGATCCTAAAGCCGTTGAATACGCAAAAATACATTATCAAGCAGATAACCTTCGCTATGAGTGCGGTAATGGTATGAGTTTCACTCTGAAAAAAATGGATGATTCAGCACATACATTCGATACCATTATTAGTTTAGAAACCATTGAGCACGTTCCTGAACCTCAAAAAATGGTGACGCATCTATTGACACAATTAAGCGATAAAGGGGTGATGATCGCGTCTGTACCTACAACGCCAACGGTTGATGGTAATCCACATCATCTGCATGATTTTACGGTTGCTTCTTTTTATCGTTTGTTTTCTGCCTCTGATTACCAAGCAGGTGAAACGTTTGAGCAGATCCAGTATTGGGAATTTAAAGGGCTTTTTTCTAAAAAAGAGTCGAAAGAAAATCGCTCTCAAGGTGTCGGTCGAAACATCATTAAACATTACGTTAAAAAGCCAAGTGCGTTGTTTTTTAGAGTGCAGTCGATATTAACCAAAGGGTTAAATAATCGATACTTAACCGCGGTGTTTTCTAAGTAACTGTATTTAAATAAAATGTGGATCTCTAGTGAGATCCGTAATTTTAAGTATAAACCGAAGGGGTGATAACGCTTCGCCCTAATTGTTTTACTAAACTCGCCTCAAATTCATTCATTTGTGTTTCACTGCACTTATCCCATGTTAGCGCTTCACCAACCACACCATGATGCTGAAATGCATTCAGTCGAATTTGAATGTATTCTGGTAATGTTTTTAAGTACGCACTAATCGCGTCTATTTCGGTGAGTAAATCGGTTTTATTGGGGATATACAACAAGCGAACTTCATGCAATTTATTATGTTGTTGTAAAAAATTGATGGAGTGTAATACACGGTGATTTTCTCTGCCGACCAACCATAAATGCGTGTCGTTCTGCCATGCTTTTAAATCAATCATTGTGCCATCAAGATAAGGCAATACTTTTGTCCAACCTTGCTCTGATAAGCTGCCATTACTGTCGATAAAACAGGTTAAGTGGCTTAATGATGGGGTGGTCTTAATTGCTTTAAAGTACTCAATAATAAAAGGCAACTGAAGCGTTGCTTCACCCCCTGAGATAGTTACGCCACTTAAAAAAGGAGAGTGTCTTTTTGTTAGCTCAATTAGTGTTTGAACCGAATACGTGATGATTTTTGGATTCGATTTACTTGGGCACACATCAATGCAGTTATCACATTGGGTACACAGAGATTCATTCCAAATAACTTTTTTCTGCGAATCAAATGTTAATGCACCTGTAGGGCAAGGCTCAACACAGTCACCGCAATGATCACAGTGATTAATGGTATGAGGATTGTGACAAGTAATGCAATCGTAGTTACAGCCTTGTAGAAAGATCACAAGGCGGTTGCCAGGGCCATCAACACAAGAAAAGGTCAGCACTTTGCTGACCATTCCTGTTTTATCATAGTTGATGGTATCGCTGCTTAATGGGGAAGCGTTTACCATAATATGAACTATTCTGCGTAAGTTGGTGTGATTTCTAATGCCGCTACACGTGGCTTACGATTTAATATTCCCGTGTTCTTTGCCGCTTCGGCACCTAAGAATGTGGTATTAGTGCGAGAACCTTCATCGTCAAATTTTGCAATATCAGACAACTTGATCATATAGCCAGTCACACGAACTAAATCATTTGATGCAACGTTTGCTGTAAATTCACGGTAGCCAGATTGAAGAGCCCCTTTCGCTAGGTTAAACATCGCTTCTGGGTTTGATTTAACGGTTTCATCAATCGTTAAAATATCACTGATGCCTGATGTGTAATATTGATGATGCCCAGCGGTTGCTTGCACATAAGACACTGGATCTGGTTCTGTACCATAAGGAATACGAACACCAGGAGTTACATCAATATCTAAGCTAATGCCACCTTGAGCATGAAGCAATGCTTTGCCGTGGTAACCGTATTTTACGTCAGTCGCATCAACAATTTCAGAAAGCTGTTTAGAGATAGCGTGACCTAATTGGTTCGCGACGTCATCGTGGCCATATTTTGCGGTAATGCTTTCTTTCTCAAGTAAAATATTTACGGCTTCTGCCATGCCATAAATACCAAACATTGGTGCAAAACGGTCTTCATGGATTAAGCCTTCTTTCGTTAAGAAACCTTCAAAGAAGTTCGATTTCTTATGTAAGAATTCGCTGCGCGTGTCCATTAAACCAAACATAATTTGGCAGTAGTGAGGCAGAACGTTTTCAATAAAATCTGCTTTATTTTCTGCTTTATTTGCGGCTTCTTTCAAGTTCATACGCACTAACGTATTTGATCCACCAGCAAGAGGTAATGAGTTGTAGCAACTTACGATACCAAAGCCTGTATTGTGGTATGCCTTAGCATGAACAGGATAGTTTGCGATGTGTGGTTTGCTGCATTCACAAATGTTTGATGCGGCGTGACGAAGCAAGTCATCAGGCGTAACGTCTGCGTCATACATAAAAGTTAGGTTTGGTGCGATTTGCTTTAATTCAGCATCAACACGCAAGATAGTACGACAAATAATATTGTCTGTTGGACCAATATTTACGTGCATGAAAGCATCTGGAAGCGTGCGATCTAGCATTATCCAGAAACGTTTTATTTTGTGGTAAATTTCTTCATCACTAAGGGCACCAACGTAAGGCAGAAGTACAGTATCAAGTTGGCCAAGATAAACAGGGATAGAGGTAACAGAAGGGACATGATGATACAAAATAGTGAGTAAATTTAATGCATCATCAAAATCTTCGGCAGGATTCAACTCTAGGAATTCAGAACCTTGAGCTAAAAACTTTGCGTAATCTGGCAATACATAGCGAGGTTTATAAGGGGCGTGACCTTCAAACATGTCGCATAACACGCCATCTTTTAGAGCTTGCTGAGTGTCTGAGTCAATCTCCATATAAGGTAAGCTTGCCTCTGCTTCTAATGCCAAATATTGTGATTTTTGTTTTGGAGACAGGTTGGCATCTGTGATGATGCTATAAAAGCGTGATTGACTCATGATAAAACCCTTTTAATTAGTATGGGTTTATTTTAGGTGAATAACTAATTTTCAGTTAGTGAAATTAAAGCAAATAGTCTTTTCTTTTTTGGAAATAACGAAGAGATAAAAATAATATAGATGTGCATAATATGTAGAGAGTCACGTCGCCGGTAAATGTTCAATTAACGATCTTGCCAAAGAGATAAGGAACAAATGTGTTTTGATGATACTCTTTGTGGATATTTTGATCTAAAAAACAGTGAATAACGTAGAGTGTAGTAAGACTAAAAAATAGGGATCTATAATGCATCAGTTAACGATTTTTTATGATGGAACCTGTCCATTGTGTGCAAGAGAAATGGGAGCTCTCACCAAGGAAGATAAAGAAAACAAGATTAAAACCATTGATATCTATAGTGAAGACTTTTCGGAATACCCTCAAATTGACGCCACAGCCGCGAATACTGTGTTACATGCATTAAACGCCAAAGGTGAACTGCTTTTAGGGCTCGATGTTACGTATGAGGCATGGAGATTAGTCGGTAAAGGTTGGCTTTATGCGCCTCTACGTTGGCCGGGTATTAAGACACTTGCTGATTGGTGTTATCTTCGCTTTGCTAGAAACCGTTATCGTGTCTCTTATTGGCTTACAGGGACTTCGCGTTGTAACGGAAATAGCTGCTCAAAATAATCAAAATTAGATGACAAAGCCTATCACATGAGATATTCAATCGATTATTGAATCAAACGTTCACTGCCATTTACCTCACTTAATATAATGAGTCGGGGTTTCTCCAGTGTGTTGCTTAAAGAAATGAATAAACGCACTGTCACTAGAAAATTCTAACGCGTGGGCGACAACAGAGACACTCTTTTTCTCTGATAATTGTTCAATCGCAGTGAGCAGTCGCCATTGTTGACGCCACGCTTGGTAAGGCATCCCGGTTTCTTTTATGAATAATCGGCTAATGGTTTTGCTGCTTGCCCCAATATGCTTTGCCATTTCATTCAATGGTTGAGGTAACAGTGTTCCTTGTTTTACTTTTTCTAACCACAATGCTAATCGTTTATCTTTGGGTAAAGGCAGTGTGAGTTTATTCTTTTCTGCGTGAAAAAGTTCTTCGCAACATAATGCCAATGTGTTTTTTTGCTCTTCGCTGGGTTTATCCCAATCCCAAAAGGCCATTCGTTCAATCAATTCCTTTAATAATGGTGTGACGCTAAAAATACTCAGTTCTGTTGGTAAATTATCGATAGCGAGAGGATCAAAATAAAGAGAACGATAGGCAACGACATTGGTCATGGTAGCGCAATGTTCAATCCCCGCAGGAATCCAAGCAACTTTGGTTGGCGGTAATACACAATGCAGCCCGTCGAGCGTAATACTTATGCAGCCATGTGGGGCAAACAACAATTGTGCGCGGTTGTGTATGTGCATGCCTGAATCGTGTCTGCCGACTTGGGCGGCAATACCAACAAAAGGATAAGGCATGTCATCAACATAAAAAGGAGTGTTGTCATCGATTAGCATGGTTTGTCCTTATTTTGATGTTTATTGTTCTATTGTTGATATTTGAACACAAATGAAGTCCATATACTTCTCTTATTCCAATTTTAGAAGAGAATAATATGAATAAAAAACCTCATATGGGACTGATCATCATACTGTTGATGTTCCCTCAAATTATTGAAACCATTTACAGTCCAGTATTGCCTCACCTAGTCGATTATTTTGGCGTATCAATGGCAAGCGCCAGTCAAACCTTGTCTATTTACTTTATTGCTTTTGCTGTGGGCGTTGTTTTTTGGGGGCGGGTTTCTGATGTGATTGGACGTAGAAAATCCATGCTGTGTGGTTTATTGACTTATGGCGTTGGTTGTTTGTTAGCCATCATGGCAACTGATTTTGATATGGTATTAATTGCACGTGTTATTTCAGCGTTTGGAGCGGCAGTAGGCTCTGTTATTGGACAAACGATATTACGTGATAGTTATGAAGGCAAAGAGTTAGGAAAAGTGTTTTCATTAGCAATCGTTGCTGTATCGATCAGTCCCGTTGTTGGTTTACTGTTAGGCGGATTTCTTTCTGAATATTTTGGGCACTTAGTGGTGTTTAGTTTACTGCTTTTCATGGCTTTTATATTACTGACTGTATCGGCCTTTTCTTTACCTGAAACTAAACCTGCTCACATTCAAACCGTCAGTTTTATGAGTATTTTTAAGGCAATGCTTAAAGATGGGGATATTTGGAAAAGTGCGATTTTGGTTGCTTGCTTTAATGTCATGATGTTTAGCTATTATTCTTTAGCGCCATTTATGTTTAGTCAGTTTGGCTTAAGTTCGATTGAATTTGGTTACAGTGGAGTGATATTGGCGAGCGCGTCCGTTATAGGAAGCTCGATGAATAAGCACTTGTTAGCAAAAGAATGGGGTTCCCAGCGATTGATTCAGATTGCGGTGTTACTCAGTTTTATGGGGGCCGTTCAGGTATGTTTTTATCAAGATAGTCTTTGGTTTTTAGTCGGAATGGCTATGGTTGTGGTGGGGTTTGGTATGGCAAGCCCTAATATATTTAGTACAGCATTAGTTAATTATAAACACCAAGTAGGCACGGCAGGCGCGGTATTAGGGTTGTTGTATTACAGTTTAATTGGTGGGGGATTAGGGCTTGCTGGTGTGATTGGAAATTTAGGGTTAGTACTAATAGCAATGTCGTTATTGGCTGGAACTATGTTGTTATCTAGGGAATAAATGGATTATGAATAAAAAGAGAGGTGATAATAGCCTCTCTTTTTTTATTGCTTTGGTTATTTTATTTTGCCAGTTCGTAGTTTTCTTTCATTTCTTCTGGTGCGATGCCATATTCATAATCGGCAAGGTAACCGTCTTTGTAGACTGTCATTCCTTTATCGTCCCAGCTCACTTTAATGGTCGCAGTTTTACCATCGTCACTGCCCATCAGTGTTAACATTTCGTCATCTATTTTGATGGCTTTAATGCTTTTGATTCGTTTAAACGATGCGAACTCTGTTGAGATAGGAAGAGCGCCATAAGTGCCTTTCCATACGTCTTGAGGTACTAACCATTCGTTATAGATATCATCGACAACCGCGGTTGGCATTCTAGCGACAACAACCTCTTTGATCATCGTATTGCTTGTTTCTAGGTGATAACCGCCTTTGCCATCAGACACATAAGTAGGGAACTGTTTGCCTAGTTCAGAGGTTTTTGGTAATCGGCCTAAGGTTGGTGAGCTTTTTACAAACAGCTGAGCAGATTCGAATTTTGTCATGATCTCTGGGATCTTCTGAAATTCAACAGGAGCAGAAAAAGCAGAAAAAGAAGCAAAGAGAGCAGAAATAACTAATGTGTTAACGCTGAATTTCATTATGGACTCAATTATCAATAAGGTTGACGTTTTGCGGCAATATAGCGTATTCGGTGTCAATTAACAGAGATCCTGTTAACAAAATCACAATAAAAAGCCCTTATTACCGAAGCAATAAGGGCTTTGTTTATTTAGCCAATAGACGTTGCTATTTATAATGTTAATTAGGCATTTTTATTAAAATGAATGTTCGCCTAATACTTTTCCGTTTACGGTTTTACCGTAGTAGCCTTGGTGGTTATGGTATTTCTCTTGGTTTGCTTTTAAGTCACCTGTAAAGCGAGGATCTTGAGGGCGTTCATGACTGTTCATGAAGGCAGCAACATCCCATGCTTCTTGTTTAGTGATCTGAATACTTTTTCCAAGTGGCATGTTTTCATAAATAAAGAAAGCGGCGGTATTAACACGGTGCATGCCTGCTCCCCAGTTAAATGAGTCTTTGCCCCATAGTGGTGGGAAAGATTGCACGCCGTGATCTCTAATGCCTTCGCCATTGGCACCATGACAGCTTGCACACGTAGTGTTGTAAACGATCTCGCCACGCTCAATAGAAGGGGCTTGCTCCGGTTTATCTAGTTTTGGGAAACTACGACCAGCTAATTTCCCTCGTTTTCCTGCGGGTAAATCTTTCATCATCTCAGTAGGTAAGATGAACGTTTCATCATTACCACCAAGTTGAACTGCGGTATCGGATAACTCAGGAATAGGGGTATCTTGCATTCCATATTTGTCTAATAACCCCCCCATGGCTAACCAGTAGGAATACGCACTTAATGCGACTAATTCAGGTGAGTCTGTTGGCGGAGCGGTACCGTTCATGGAATAAGTGAAACACCCTTGAATACGTTCTGCGTAGGTGTTTACTTTGTCATTTTTCGAGCGATAAGCAGGGTAGGCCATGAATGCCCCCCAAAGTGGCGCTGAATCGGCTTTCATCCCGGCTTGCATATGGCAGTTTACGCAATTCTGTTGGTTATTAACGTATTTGCCTTGCAAGGTTTGCGTGTTTACAAATAGAGAATAACCTTGTTTAACTTTGTCACCAAAAGGGGTGTTCGGGATCGTACTGAAATCACGTGGAACTAAGTGATCAGACTTTTCTGTTTTTGGATGGGCCGGTAATTCTGCTTGTTTGTCTGGTAAATCAGTATTTGCTAAAACGTTATTTGATAATAACGTTGCGGCAGCCAGAGTGATTAGGTATTTTTTCATTGTCATCATCCTTATTTCACGTTGGCAAAGTATTGAGATAATTGCGAGATCTCAGTATCTGTGAGTTGTCGTGCGATACTGCCCATCACGTCATTGTGATCACCTGAGCGGGTTTTGTTTTTCCATGCTTTTAATTGTTCTTCAAGATAATCAGGATGTTGATTTGCTAAGCGAGGAAAATCTTGTACCCCAATGCCACTGGCACCGTGACAAGTAGAGCAGGCTGGAATATTACGATCCCAATCACCTTGGTAAACGAGCTTACGAGCAGGGTCTTCGATAATGGCATGGTCGCCGCGGTGTTCTGGATTTTTAATTTCAGGAGCAGATAAAGAAGCGAAGTAATTAATGGCTTCGGCTTTCTTTTTTGGATCAGAAATGAGGCCAGCCATTGGTGTCATCAGAGGGTCGCTACGCTCGCCTGCAATGAATAAATCGATTTGACGAGTAAGGTATTCCGCGTTTTTCCCTGCAATCATAGGGGCCATGTTAGGTAAGCCCATGCCGGTGGGCATATGGCAACTGGTACATACGGTTGCTGCGGGTGGAATTGGTGCTGCAAAGGCTGAGCTGATGGATAGAAGCAAAACCCCTAACCCCATGCTGCCTTGAACTATTCTGGTTAATGACATATTCGCTCCACAAAAATTACTTTATTTTTTTAGGGATATTTTCTTTTTATTATCAATATTATTTATAGTCTTGGGTATTGTGGTTTTCCACATTTATTATGCAGCGTGTGATATGAATGGGCTTATTTTTATTCATAGAACGGAATAATAACTGGTGTGTAGAGCACACCAGTCATCGTATTTAAGTGAATTGCTAGCTTAGACTGATTTTAGCAGGAAGCGCTTGTCTTGCTGCTGCACCAACCACCCAATCAAGTAAAACGCCTTTGCCTTCACGAGTTGGGTCTATCAAGCCAATGTCATTAATATTCACGCCGTCGTTTGATTTTAACTTTACCGGTTGTTGAGTATCGCCAATCCAATGGGCACGTTCGCCTAATTCTTTATGACCAAACCCATGTTCAAAGCCTAGGGTGCCACGTTGAATACCATCTACTAACATCGCTAACGCGTTGGTTGAGCTGCTTGGTGTGGTTATTGTGAATACATCGCCAGTTTTAACGCCGAGTTTTTGTGCGTCTGCCGGATGAATATAAACAGGGTTTACGCCTTTAATTGAATTTAAGCGAGGAGATAAGTTAGACACCGCGCTGTGAATGTTAGATTTAAAGTTAGTTAACGTAAATGGCCATTCTGATTTTGGGTATTTATCACTTAACGGTGTGCCATCAGCGAGCTTTTGTGGATACCACGTAGGGCAACCACTGTATTGCTCACCTGTCATGGTGTTGCGAGAGGTGCCGAGTTTCTCGTTCCAAATTGCTAATGGTTTTTTCCATTTGTATTTCATTTCATCGTTTTTGTACGCTTCTGTTGCGTCTTCAAAACGCCCACCGCGAGCAAAAATATAGGCTACTTTGCCTAATTCTTCTGGCGATAAAACTCGTTGCATGTCTGGTAGTAATCGTTCTAACCCTGACAACACCATGTCTTCTGCGGTGGCGGTTGGTACGCCATTGGCCACATAAGCAAGGTTAGCCGCTGAACGTAAATAGAAATCTTCCGCACAATGAATGCCATGCCAGTTGCCGTTTGCATCTGAAATCGCGTTATCCCCAAAGCCACCAAGATCCATCTGTTTTGCAATATCAATAAAGAAGTTTTCAAGATTGATAGTGCGACCATCAGCCGTTTTTTCTGTTAATGGTTCAACAATAGGCCAACGAGCTGTGACGGCTTTTGTTGGTACGCCATGCCAAGGTGTTGCCATTCCCCAGCTTTCATAAGTAACGGTATCGGGTACTAAGTAATCAGATAGTGCTGTGGTTTCGTTAATGAAGGCATCAACAGAGACAATCAATCCCAATTGTTTTGGATCTTTGATTTTATCGCTTAATAAATTATCTAATCCAGGAACGCCATAAAGCGGGTTTGCCATGTGGTTTATCCATGCTTTTGCACGGTATGGATAACCATCAATCGCCGCTGACAAATGCTCTGTCAGTAACGGAGCAGAAATAGGGTACCAAGGTGAGCGAGTTGGGTAAGGCGATTGGCCTGCCGCTATTTTACGTTTGTATTCACTGGTTTTCTGGTATGGGAATTTACTGCGAGATAAGAAAACGCCTTGTGGTTTAACCTTACCTGAGAATTTTGCAAAGTTATAACGTGGACCTTCCGCTGACGTAGGGTAACCGCCTGCTTTTGCCATCGTTCCACCTTTTAAATTGATGTTACCGATAAGGGCATTCAACATCAAAATGGTGTAAGCGTTATAAAAGCCATTACTGTGCATGTTACCGCCGTGGGTATCGACGACAGCTTTAGTTCCATGACTGGTAAATTTAGTGGCTAATGCAATGATCTCATCTTCTGAGATCCCGCATTGCTCACTGTAGAACGCCAAGTCATATTTAAACGCTTCTTCTTTTAAGCGTTGTAATGATGACTTAACGGTGACGGTGCCAGTGATGGTTTCTACTTGTTGGCTTACAAATAACATCGCTGGTTGGTTCTGTGTATTGATGGCTAACTGCTTCGTTTCTGCATCAATAATCACATAAGGATCACTGTCAGACAGCGCTTCGCCTTCATACGCTAATCCCATTTCAGACGCACGTAAGAATGCGCCATTTCTAGGATGAGATTCATCGCTAATAACAAGATGAGTGGCATTACACCAATGAGCAGTGCCTGCGTTTTTCATTGCATTCACACTTGGTTGCGCTAAGAAGGTGTGATTGTAACGCTCGTTAGTGATGATCCATTGGATCATACCTAGCACTAAAGCGGAATCTGTGCCTGAGTTAATTGGCATCCAACGGTTGTTATCACCCGCCGCTAGGCTTGATGAACCAGCCGGTAAGCTTGGTGTGATAATCGTGTATTCAAAATTACCACGAGTACGAGCAGCGGCCAATTGGCGAGCCTGACGTTTAAATGGATTACCGGCTTGGGCTGGCGACATACCAATAAAGATTGCAAATTCGGTGTGTTCTAAATCCGGTTTTACGTGAGCGAACTTGTCGAGATCATTCATTAATGCGCCAGAGCCTGCGCGGAAAGCATAACCACAATATGAACCATGATGACCAAAATTACGTGTACCATAACTGTTGAAAGCAAAGCGTTTTAAAATGTCATCACGACCTTCGTTACCCGCGTTGGTGACTAACAGTTGATTGGCCTTTGGGCCGTATTCTGGGTTATTAGGATCAACAGGTGTTTTTAGATCTCGAATAGCGCGTAATCCTTCAACATGACCTTCACCAAATAAATCGCCTCCTTCAATCACTTCTTCAAGTAATTGTTCATAACTGATGGGCACCCATTTTCCTTCACCACGTTTACCGACACGTTTTAATGGTTGAGTAATACGATACGGACTGTTGCGAATTTCCATCATGCCATTACCACGGGCACACGCCGTAGAGCGACCTGCAATGCCAGTTTCTCCAGCTAAGCCAATGTACGCGTCTTTTACTGACGTATTGAATGGGATTTGCTGCTCGTGTGATAATGGATGATACGGATTGCCAGAGATACGTAAGATCTTATCGCTGTCATTATCAATACGGACGCGTAGGCCACATAATGTCCAACAACCAAAACACATTGAAGGGGCAACACGTTGCTTTGGATTAGGGATAAATTTCCCTTCCTCTGTCACCGTGTATTCTGGTTCTAATGAATTACCATGATGAATGTGGTTGGTTTTCTTACCTGCGGTGCCTTCAATCACCCCATGAGCCATGTGTTTTGCTGTTGTTGCATAGCCTGCCGCAAAAGCACCAACACCACCAACAGCAAGACCTGATTTTAAAAACTGACGACGTTTGTTATCCATGTTCAATTCCTTACTTGGTTGATTTTGTTGTGTTGATGAGTTCAGATGCAGCAAGCGCTAACGCCATCCATAAGCCAAACATACCAATAATGCCCAGCAGCCCAGAGCCGCCCATTGGCAGTTCGTATGGGTAAGCACCCACATCAAATTTTGGTATGGTTTGTACATCCATCATGGTGACCCAACGTAAATAAAAGCTCGCACACAAGGTCGTTAATGCAATCACAGCGAAACTCAGTCGATGCAGTTTTTTGATGTTTTGAGCCACAATAAAACAAAGGACAAAACCCATGCTGACAATGCTTAACCGAGTGATCCAATCGCTGTTTTCGTACAATGAAAAGTACGGATTATTTGAAGCCCAAAGCGGCATAAGAATAAAAGCGAGCAGTGAGCTTAATGTCATCACGCGTTTGATGAGAGATAAATCCCCGCTCTTCATGACGTCGTTATTTTCTGATGGGAACAGCCACAATAAAATTGCAGAGAAACCAATCGCACCTAAGAAAGCGGTGATAAACCAAAGCAGAGGAGAAGCGGCTTGATTCCATAATGGACGGCTTTCTACAATCGCAATTTCAGCGCCCGTATAAAGCGCGATGCTTAACCCTGATAAAACCGTGATCGCCGCGACGATTTTCATTTGTACGGCATTTATTTTCCAATCACCCAGAGTGAGTAAGCCCACTAATTTTGCGATTGGATTGGTGCTGTTTTTCAATTGGGCAATGTCATCACGTAAATATAGCCATGCTGTGAGTACTGCTAGCCCTGAGAAAAGAGGCAAGAATAACGATCCAAGAGACATCCAAGACCAAGGCGTAAGATGGAAGAAGAAATGCCAAGCACGACCTGGTTGATGCAGATCACCGGTTAATGCTAACGGGCCAACAATTGCGCCAATCGCGAGGGTTAATACCAATGCAGAGCGCATTTTATGGCTTGTGAATTGTTGAAATATCAAGCTCAGTAAAAACAAAATAGCAGCAGCGTAAGCAGAGCCAATGTATAAGAAATATTGCACGGCCCACGGAAGCCACGCGGTTGCTTGTGGTTGAACTAAAACTTCAGTGATGTTCATGCGTTTTCTCCTTTTGGATCATAAATCGCGGCTTTGCCTTCAATGTGAGACGTAAAGCGCTCGTCCATGCCGATATAAAACACGTGCGGTTGTGTTTCTTCTTCCGGTTTTAGTACTTTAATGTCCGCTTGGTTTTCTGCCATTAAGCGCACAATTTCACTGCTTGGATCATTCAAATCACCAATCACACGCGCGCCACCTACACAGGTTTCGACACAAGCGGGCAATAAGCCTTTTTCTAAGCGGTGAGCACAGAAGGTGCATTTGTCTGCGGTTAAGGTTTCTTCATTAATGAAGCGGGCATCGTAAGGACAAGCCTGAACACAATAAGCACAGGCTACGCAGCGTTCGTTATCCACCATGACAATGCCATCTTCACGTTGGAAGGTCGCTTGAACTGGGCAAACTTTAACGCAAGGGGGATTTTCACAGTGGTTACACAAACGCGGTAACATGAATGATTTGACGTTTTGAACTTCAGTCTCGCCATTATCTAGCGTGACTTCGTATTGTTTTACGGTTGTTCTAAACTGCCCAATAGGTGCTTGGTTTTCGATGGAACAACCCACGGTACAGGCTTGGCAGCCAACACATTTTCGTAAATCAACAACCATCGCGTAACGTTTACCTACCATGCCTTTGCGGTCTGGCTGGTTATTATTACGGATAATGGTATTGGCTGATAATGTGCCTGCGCCAGCGACAGGAATAATCGCAGCGCCTGCGGTAAGGGTGCCAAGACGACTGAGAAATCGACGTTTGGTATTGTCCATAAAACACCTTTTTGGTTAGGAGTTAGAGTGCATTTCATAATATGAACGGATTATTAAGAATTAAGTCAGTTCCGCCTATTGTGGTTTTCCACATAGCGTAAGGTGAGTTGATCTAAAACAAGAAAAAGAGTTGGGAAAAAAACAGAAGTTGTTATTCTTGGCGAGTATTTCAAATAAGAGCGAAAAGATAATGAGCAATGGATGGCAAATACAAGGTCGTAAAATCAGTCTATCGCTGTGGGTAGGGTGCGTGTGTTTGTTGTTATCTCATGCGGTCTTTGCTCAAGTGCAAACCGTTAATGTTGATGTCGGTGTATTGGCTACCCGTGGCGGGGCTGAAGCACAAAATCGTTGGCAACCGACGATGGATTGGGTGAGTGAACGCGTTCCTAATACTCATTTTGTTTTGCATCCTTTTACGCTTCAACAAATGGAACAAGC
This sequence comes from Aliivibrio sp. SR45-2, assembly GCF_963890165.1. Lineage (NCBI taxonomy): Bacteria > Pseudomonadati > Pseudomonadota > Gammaproteobacteria > Vibrionales > Vibrionaceae > Aliivibrio > Aliivibrio sp. SR45-2. The sequence continues at coordinate 77,416 of NZ_CAWPRC010000066.1, forward strand.
GGTCGAGAATCAAACCGTTGATTTTGTTATCACCAACCCCGGTCAAGCGGTACGATTAGGCAGACAATACCCACTCTCTTGGCTTGCGACATTAAGCAGCGCGAACACCACTCGTAAAAATGGAACCACCCATGCGATTGGCTCGGCGTTAGTGGTCCGTAACGATTCATCATTTTCGACCATCGAATCATTAAGTGGACAGTCCTTAGCTGCGGTCGATGAAAATGCCTTTGGGGGGTATCTGACGTTACGATTTGAGATTAATAAACTCGGATTAAGTCAATCAACGTACTTTTCAGATACGCAATTTTTAGGGTTCCCGTTAGATGCCTTAATTTATCAATTACGTGATAAACATATTGAGGGGGCGATTGTACCTGTGTGTTTAATTGAGAGAATGAACAAAGAGGGATTGATCGACGCCTCTAACTATCGAGTGATCAATAATATCGCACCAGACGATTTTTCTTGCGCCACCTCAACGCCGCTCTACCCAAACTGGTCATTTGCTAAAACAGGGAAAGGAAATGAACGATTAGCCAAACCGATCACGAGAGCTTTGTTGTCATTACCCAGTCATGAGTCTGCTGCCCTTGCTGCAAATTCGTTGGGTTGGACGTCACCCATTAGTCAGCTCTCCGTCGATAAATTGTATCAAGGTTTGGATATGCACCCATTGCAAAAACCGTGGTGGCAAGAAGCTGTAGCGTGGCTGAAGCAGAATCAACAATGGGGCTGGATGTTATTCATCTTAGTGATTGCACTTAATGGTTATCATTTTCTATTGGAATATCGATTCAGCCGCAGTAAACGAGATCTAGAAAGTATGCTTCATAGTTTAAAAGAGAAGAACTCGATGCTAGAACACGCTCAACGAGTGAGTATTGTTGGAGAGCTAGGAAGCAGTTTGGCGCATGAAATTAATCAGCCATTAGCCGCAATCCGTAATTACAGCCAAGGGGGATTGTTACGCCTCAAAAAAGGGTTGCCAGCGCAAGAGTTAATTCCCGTTTTAGAGAAAATAGAGCAACAGGTAATTCGTGCGGATAGCATTGTGCAGCGGTTACGTAAGCTGATTAATAAGCGGCAAATAGCCAAAGCTGAATGTGATATTAATAGCATCATTAGCGATACCTTAGCGTTATTAGAGTACGACTTTCAAAAGAAAAAAATTCATCTCACGCGAGATAATGCGGCTGAACCATGTCTTTTGTGGGGAGATGCCGTAGGCATACAACAGGTATTGCTTAATGTTTTTAACAATGCAGCAGATGCTTGTACGCAGCGCGAAGAACAAGAGAGCAATGTCACACATCAGATACATATCGAAACACAATGTGATGACACCAATGTTGTGATTAAAGTGCAAGATAACGGCATTGGGCTTAAAGAAGGCAGTGAGTTGTTATCTAAAGCGTTCTTTACCACCAAAGAGAACGGTTTAGGGCTTGGGCTTGCGATTTGTCGTGATGTGATTGAAACGCATCAAGGGCAATTTTTATTAGAACCAGCATCACCACAAGGGTGTTGTGTCACAGTAATATTGCCACGATTAAGTAGACTGTCGGTCGATAAAAAAGAGATCGAAGAATAATGTTTTTGGATAAGGAAATCGAATGTCTGAATTAAAGTTACCCGTGTATGTGGTGGACGATGATGAATCGGTACGTGACTCATTAGCTTTTATGCTCGAAGGGCATGATTTTTTTGTTTTTTCATTTGAAGATGGGCAAGCGTTTATCGACCAAGTGGATTTGATGAAGCCTGGCTGTGTTGTGCTTGATAGCCGAATGCCGATCCTTCGTGGTCAAGAAGTTCATTCCATTTTGAATCAACAACAAAGCCCATTATCCGTGATATTTTTAACCGGACACGGTGACGTACCAATGGCGGTGGATGCCCTAAAGTTAGGGGCGGTGGATTTCTTTCAAAAACCCGTCGATGGTGAGCAATTGGCTGTCGCTATTCATAAAGCCATTACTTATTCTCTTAGTGCGTATGAATTGCAAGGCAGTCGCATTGCCTTACTGTCTCTGACCGAAAGAGAGCATGAAATTTTACAGTTGATAGTAAAAGGTAAACGTAATCAACAGATTGCCAATGATTTGTGCGTGGCAGTTAGAACCGTTGAAGTTCATCGTTCCAGTTTGATGAAAAAATTCGATGCAAAAACGGTGGCAGACTTAGTGATGAGCTACGCAAAGATAAATGCTGGATAGCCGTATTGTGACAATTACATTACAAAAGCTAAGGGTTAAACGATGAATTATCTGATATAATTATCAATCGTTACTGGCCGTATTTTGTATTGCCTCTTTCTTTACTTTTGAATCGATATATTTAGTTACTATGCGTAGATTTTTTATATTAATCCCCCTTTTTTTCTCGTTTATGTCAGAAGCCAAAATGCTTGAATTTTGGAGTGCTTTTGGGGACAACGTAGATAAAAAACTGGCTGAAGAGTTTGAAGCCAGAACGGGTAATCAATTGATGATACGCAAGTTTTCTATCGATGAAATGAAAGCCGAATTACTATTAGCCTCTCGCTCAAAAAACTACATGCCAGATGTTGCATGGGTGCCTTCTGATTTTTTAGGTTTACATAAATTTATCGGTTTGAAAGCGATTCCTAAAGAGTGGATCAAAGAAGATCAATTAGAGAAAGCGGCCAAGCAAAGTGCGATGGTGGGTAATGAGTACATGGGTTTACCCTTGTTTCTTGGTAATCACCTCATGCTGTTTTATGACAAAAGTAAAACGTCAGAGCCAGTAACTCGTTGGGAACAACTGCAAGCGTTGTCAAAACAAGATCCAGATAAAACGCACATTGTGTTTAGTGTGAAAGACATGTATTTCTTCTCTGCGTTTTTTAGCTTATTCCATCCAGATATACCGCTTGATAAGATTATCTTTAATGATGAAAAAAGCATGGAGACATTGCAGTTTTATCATGATGTCGCCGCGACTAATCATATTCACCCTGAGTGCAGTAATGTGTGTGGGCGTCAGCAATTTATCGATGGTAAAGCGTCTTATCTAATCGATGGTGATTGGGCTGTTAGTGATCTGTCTGACGCTTTTGGTGACAACCTTGGTATTGCGTCACTGCCGAGTTATCAAGGCGTCCCGATGAAATCATTGTCTGCAGGTAAAGTCTTAATCATTACCAGAGGGGGGTATCAAAATCCAGAGAAACGCGAAATGATTAGGCAGTTAATGCTGCTATCTCAAGATGACGCGTTTTTAACTCAATTGATTAATAAACATCAGTACATCTCAGCATCAGAAGAGGTGAATCGTGTTTCAATGTCATCCAATAAAAACGTAATGTATTCGGTATATCAACAATATCTGCGCTCTCAACCGATGCCAACAAGTTTGCGTGTTTCTTTTATTTGGGAAGCCTTAGCAAGAGGGGCATCTCGACATTCTGATGGCATGCCAAAAAAGGAAACCATGGAATATATCGAAAATCTAATAGACCGATATTCTAAAAAGGTGGAGGAGCAGTGATCCGTCGTCCGTTTTTAAGTTTACGTAAAGTATTTACTTACGTATTGCTGTGCACTGCGTTGATTCCACTGATTTTTATTAGTCATTTTTTGACCAATAGTATTGGTGAGAAATTACTGAATCAAAAAGAACAACAAATCCAAAATGCGGTATCCACTATTGCTCAAGAGATTGTTATTGAATTTGATCGTATACAACAAAGTCTGAACTGGCTTTCTCGTGATCGTTTTAACATTCAAGCTCTTGATAATATTCTTTATTCTAGCGTAGTGATGCATAATTTGACGCGCTTTAGTGAGCTATCAAGTTTAATTAACAGTGTGTATATATTAAATGAAGATTGGGAACCATTGTACGATCTGAATGGTCGTTCATATCATTTCGAAAACAGTCAATTATTAAAAGAAATCAGTCAAGATAAGTCCATCTATGAGCAAGGGTTAACCGCGGTTCGATTTTATACTGAACCAAACCTTATTAAAGGGCTTTCATCGTCGGAAGGGATTACTTTAGTCACTCCAATGCTAGCGTACAATTTAGAAGGCTCTGGTCGCTATAGGGCGTCTGGTTATGTAGTGGTCTTAATCTCATTTGATACGATTGAGCAGCATTTTCAACATTTCCTTTTAGAAAATGAAAGTTTTAATATTAAGCAGCATGTAATCGGTGAATTGGAAGCGCTACAGAAAAGCGACAATGAAGCTTTAGAGCGTTTGTTTATCTTAGATAATGATTTTTTCTCGTCCGCATTGACGTTGGATATCTGTTATCAATTCTCTGATTTCTCTCGTTTAAAAGAGATGAAATCAACATTAGTTGCCTTGTTTACCGTGATTGGGTGGACTTTTATTGCGGTGTTATTGCTGTCGATGGGGATCACCCGGTGGATATCGAAAGAACTTCTTGAGATGGAAGAGATGATCGTCAGTTACGCATCAAATAAAGCGCCGAAAGAGACATATTTTCAATTTACTGAATTTAACCGAATGTCGGTGGTTCTTAGTAAAATGAGTGTGACTATTCGAAATCAATTGCTTGAGTTAAAGAACACAAATGATGAACTTAATAAATCTAAAAACTTAGTTGAATTGAGTAACGAAAAACTGTCGACCTTTAATCAAGAGCTTGAGATCCAAGTCAACAAACAAACGGCACAAATCAGTGACGCGTTATTTAGAGAAGAGTTGAATAAAAATAACTTAGCGGCGGTGATTGAATTTGGCTCAGAATACAAATCGTTGAGTTTTCATGAGGTTCCTGAAAAAGTGGAACAACAACTGAATAAACTGTTTCCTTATATCGATTGGAGATTGCGTTCAGAGCCTTTAGGTGAAAAAGAAGGGATACAAATAGTATCGAGTAACGATAAGTTGTTAGCGAGTCTGCATTTTATTTCGACACCACAGCTCGAAGAACAAGTACTTGTGTTTGAGCTTTTTGTTAAACAACTGTCTTCGTGGTTAGAGTTAGCGGACATTGCTCGAAGTGATGCGTTATTACCGGGAGGGAACCGTAAAGCGTTTGATGAAGATTTGTTGCATTACCAGAAACGATACCGAGATTCTGAGTTAGATTGGAACTTTGGTTTGTTTATCTTGGATGTGAATGGCTTAAAAGCGATCAATGATCAATACGGTCACAATGTCGGTGATGATTTGATAAAGGCCAGTGGTTATAATATTACAGAGGCGATATCGAACAACTCGAAATTTTACCGAATTGGAGGAGATGAATTCGCTCTATTGGTGAAAGGTGCTACGCAAAATGAGTGTGTATTGCTGTTTGAGCAGTTGCAAATACATCAACAACAATTGAGGTTTTCTGATAAAAACGCTCAATTGCATCCTGCACATTATTCTGTTGGATGGTCATGTTCAGACAACACCGAATTACTTAAGATGTTTACTGTTGCTGATGAACATATGTACCGAGAGAAAAGGGCATACCAGAAAAAGCAAAAATAACAGTGCTTTTGATGATCATGAATGAAAATAAAGAGGAATGTCGATGTCGGTATTCCTCTTTATTTATTTTAAACCATTAATATGTTTATGTTTTATTCAAAGCCAGATAACGTTTGTTTAAGTAATAGACTTATTTGTTGTTGTTGTTTTTCATCGAGCGCAGAAAAAAGGCTTTCTTGTAATGCGGCGTGTTCTTCAATCAACACATCAATTAACGCAAACCCATTCTCTGTCAGTGAGATCATCACACTGCGTCTGTCTTCTTTACTGTGTTCTCGAATGATTAACCCTTTTGATTCTAATTTATCTAATCGGTTTGTCATTGCACCAGAAGTCAGCATCATCGAGTTCATTAACTCTGAGGGTGTTAGCTTATGAGGTGCACCAGAGCGACGTAAAGTACTTAGAACATCAAACTCACCCATCTTAAGATCGTGTTGTTTATGTAACGCTGAAATATCACATTCAAGGTGTTTCGCAATTCGGAGTAATCTGCCCATTATTGCCATCGGGCCGGTATTCATCGTCGGTTTTTCATTTGCCCATTGAGCAACCACTTTATCGATAGCATCCATTTTTTATATTCCACAGCATAGCAACCGGAAAGTATCTTAACATAAAGATACTTTACAAGACGAGTCCAATCCCGTAAATTGAGGCTAAATCTATCTTCACATAAAGATAATTAACATGAATATACTATTAGCAATGATCCCGGCCTTCTTTTGGGGAACGACTTATGCCGTCACTCAGTTTACGCTTCCTGATTGGCCGCCATTATTACTAGGGGCTTTACGTGCCTTACCTGCTGGGTTACTTCTTTTATTCATTAAGCCAAGTTTACCAAAGAAAAGTGAATGGCCTATTTTACTTGTATTAGGGGCGATTAATATCGCGGCCTTTTTTAGTTTGATTTTTGTGATGGCGTTGACGCTTCCTTCAGCTATTTCTGGGGTCGGAATGATCTCGGTTCCTGTTTTTGCGATGATTCTGCACTGGGTGGTTTATAAGAAAATGCCAACGGCGATTCAAGCTATTTCAGGAGCGTTATTGATTTTCTTAGCATGGCAGTTGTTTGACCCGAGCCAGATAGTGTTAAACCCTGTTGGTTTGGCGGCAATGCTTACGGCGATTTGCTGCATTGTTGTTGGCAGTGGGATTACTAAATCGTTAGGTGGAAGAATGCATTGGTGGAAGGTGCTGACATGGCAACTTATCATTGGTGGTACATTTATGCTGATAGGCGCGTTGATTCATAGTCAGTTCGACAGAGAGCTGTACGTTAATGCAGTGACTCATATCAGTATGAATAATGTCTTAGGGCTTGTTTGGTTGCTGACGTTGAACACTGCGTTGGCTTATGGCATGTATGTATGGCTTTTACAAAGAATGACCGTGGTTGAATTTACTTTTGGTGGTATTGCAAACCCGATAGCAGGCATCGTGACAGGTTTAGTGTTAGTGAACGAAACCTTTTCTATGCATCAATATGCCTTAATGGCAGGCATGATCGTGGTTTCTTTATTACCTCAGGTCGTGATGATAGCAAAAAACAAAACACGTAAATAAAAAATGGCCCATTAGAGCGATCTAACGGGCTAATTTTCGAGATAAATAGAGATTACTTTCCAGTGACGCTAAATAGGATGATCGCGTCATGAACACCCTGAATAAACATCTGCATAGCGATAACCGTTAAAATTAAGCCCATTAATCGAGTCGTAATAGCGATACCACTTTTACCTACTTTTGCGATCAATTTTTGACCGTATAAAAAGCACACTAGGGTAATTAAACATAAGATAGCAAAAGACGAAATAGTCACGACAATATTAGTAAATCCACCTGACGCTGAATAATTCATCGCCGTTGCTATGGTTCCTGGTCCTGCCAGAATCGGAAGGGCGAGTGGAGATATTGCGATATCATTATCACTGGATGCTTCTTCGTTTTTGTCTTTACTGTTGTTCGGTGAAGTGGAGTGAAGTGTTGAGCTATTGCCTTGTAACATGTGATAACCCACCATGAAAACAAGAATGCCACCAGCAAGCCTTAATGCTGGCAATGTAATTCCAAACAGTTCAAAGATCCCTTTTCCTAAAATACAGAATAACGCAATAATAATGAAAGCCGTCGTTAATGCTTTAATGGCGGTTTTTTTTCGTTGTGGCTCTGATTGCTCACCCGTCATGCCAATGAAGACGGCAGTGTTTGCTATTGGGTTCATCATTGCAAAGAATCCCATGAATACGGTGACAGCCATTGTTGCAAAGTCGTGCATGATTCAATCCTTTTAAAAGGTTCTTATATTTATAGAGTGGCTAAGCATACGTGTTGATATTCGTATTGTCGTTATTTGCCTAATATTACGCAGTTTACATATTATTGATGCTGTTTATGTAATTACGAATTATCTGCGATAGTACTGCTTAAGTACATAATTTGTGTAATTTATTAACTCGCTTGTAGGTTAATAATTATTTCTTTGTAGGTCTTGGCCTACAAAAGTAAATCAATGCATTATTTTTCAATGACTTATTGGTATTTCTTGTAGTTGAGAATATTGACATTAACTAACTTGGCATTAGGCTTAGGCCTTTACATACGGTTCTTGGTGTTTTAAGCATGGGCAAAATATTAAATTTCATTGTGATCTTATTTCTGCCTGCGGTAGCGTATTCACACGAGATCAACCTCACTCCAATAGAAAAAGTGTATATAAAGAAAAATCCAACGATCTCAATTGCCGTGTTATCGGAGAGTTGGTCGCCTTATATAGAGAAAACACCAGTAGGCGAATATAATGGAATTCATATCGATTATATTAAAAATATAACGTCAATTATTGGCGTGAAGGTTAAATATAATACGTTTGATTCCGTCGATGAGTTATTAAAAAGCGTAGCTGAAGGTGAATCTGATATTGCCGTGGGTTTTAGCCAAACGCCTGAGCGTGATCGCACTTTCTCTTTTTCTGTTCCTTTTTTTACGGGCAGTGTTGCCGTTTGGTATCGAAAAACCAGAGCGGCTTATATGCCGATTCAAAGCCTATCTTGGGCTTGTGTCTCAGGGACTATTTACTGCGAAAGACTGAAAGAACAAGGGATTCGACAAATTGATGAGAAAAAGCATTTTTTAGAAGCGATTAATCTTGTTAATGAAGGCGAAGCGGATGCAATTATCGCCAACTATGTAACGATTGCAGAATACTTAAATGATTCTAATATTGTTAAAGGGACCACTAAATTACCAGAATGGCTAGAACCGGAAAGTGCGGGGGTTATTGCATCTAAAAAAAATAAGATATTGATTGATATAATAAATAAAGTGCTTAATGAGAAAGAAGATAGAGCCCCTCACACTCAAATAGAATCAGATAATATTTATCATCAAAGTGATTTACTGAATCTGGCTTATCGAAATATGAACGCGGAAGAGCAAACGATTAGATACAGTTTGAAAGAAGATTCTTATCCTTTGTTTTATCGTAATGATAAAGGTGAAATAACGGGCTATTTATTTGATTTTATTAAGTTAATTCAGGCTCGTACAGGATTGAAGTTTAAATACGTACCAAGCATTGGAAAAACGGCATGGAACAGTTTGTCTGATGGTGATATTGACCTTGTTCCCATTGCTTATCCTGGCGAAAATAACGACAGTAATATTACGTTAAGTCACCCTTATATCTCTATTACGTATCGCTCGATTGAAAAGAAAGATTATGTTGATGCAAACAAACCAACAGGGGTGTTAATCGCATCAAATAATACCAAAACAAGTTTAATTAGGTCGTTTTTTTCTAACTCGACAAAAACGTACGATGACGTTAAGTCATTATTAAATGATTTAGAGCTTGGGGAGATTCGTTGTGCTTATTTACCCAGTGATCTTATTGAAGGTGTTATTGCTAAAGATTTTACGGATCATTTTTCAATTGGAAAAAGCCCAGATCGAATTGTCGATATTTCATTTGCGGTATCTAAAAATAATGTCTTGCTGTCAGAAGTCATTAATGGCGTATTAGCCACTGTCGATCATGAAGAATTAACCAAATTAAAAAGAGGCTACAGGCAATTTAATGTTATTTATGGCTATGAAAAAAGTCTGGTCTATAAAGTTTTATTTTTATTTTCTTGTGCTGTTTTTCTGGCTTGTTTAGTCATTTATTTTTG
>NZ_CAWPRC010000067.1:0-1129 GCF_963890165.1 Aliivibrio sp. SR45-2
CCCAAGTGTTAACTATCAATATGATGAACAAGGACGAGTAACCTTAATTACTGATCAATTTGGTAATACAAAATTCGAATATTATCCTAATGGACAATTGAAGACTAAAGATGGGCCTCTAGATAATGACTTAATATCTATTACTTATAATAAAGTAAAGAAAATATCATCTGTAGCTGTCAACAATACGATAAACTCTAGTTATGAATACGATGATTTAGGAAGATTGTTAACGATTAACGCTTTTTCAAAAGATTTTAATTACAGCTACAGCTATAGCAATACTTCTTTATCTCCGTTAATAATGCTTGATTATCCGAGTGGGGTTCAACAAAGTTGGCAATGGGATAAACAGTCTGATTTAGCTCAATTAAGGTATACAAAACAAGATACTTCTATTGCCGAGTATAACTATAAATTTGATGAATCGGGACAGCTTTCCGAGCAAATTGGTACAAGCGCATGGAGAATGGATGTTCCTAAATTTACTGCCCGCTATAATGATTTAAATCAAATTATAGAATGGAATGGGGACAAGAATATTTTCGACTATGATAAAGATGGTAACCCGACAAAGGGTATTTTAGGTGATGGAACTTCCTTTACCGCGATATATGATGCAGAGAATAGGTTAGTTGAGCTGAGTTTTATACGTCAAGGTATTAAGTATAAAGAAACATTTGGTTACGCATACAACAATATGCTTTCAGAGTATAAGCTTTATCAAAATGCAGTTTTAGCTAAAACAAAACGTTATGTTCGCCTTGGATTAGTTGAGTTACAAGAACAAGATGCAAAAGGAAAAGTCGAACAAGAATATGCATGGAATTTATATGCCAAAGGCGGTATTGGTAATTTATTAATAACAAAAACTGCGGATAAGTTTTATCAATACATTTATAGCTATACTGGTAACGTACAAAAAGTGATTGATGGTAGCGGTAATATTGTTGCTAACTATTAATACCACCTTCTTCTTGAAGAGGATCTCGATTTAACAAGCGAACTAAATGAGGAGCATAAAACCGATAACCAAAAAAAACTAACCCACTTTCAAAGTCACTTCGTTTGGTCGAATAACCGAATGGTTGTAATGTAAAAGCATCTACCGATACCTGTCAATATGGTG
>NZ_CAWPRC010000068.1:0-1126 GCF_963890165.1 Aliivibrio sp. SR45-2
CTCGCAGCAATCCGGCTACTAATGGTGCTCCATGCATCAAATCCTTGATAGTATGCTGATTCCTTCAGCTTATTCCTTTCTCGCCATCCTAGCGGTGTCCTTGATCTTATCCTGATCCGTTAACAATCCGTAGTTAACTCTCTTCGCTTGTTCCTTGAGCGGTATCCTTTACATCATCCTGATGTGCAATCCGTTTTGCCTCAATCCTAGAGGTGTCCATCTTCTTTCCTTAGTAGCAACCATCCTAGTTACTATTGCGTCCATTCAATGTCCATTTTGCTATCCATGCCGATTACTTATCCTAAGTAACCGAGTGCCTCATCCTGAAGCGTACCAAATCCATGGCTAATTCCTGTTCCGTGTCAGTATCCTTCCGACACCAGTAAGATTACGCTTTTCATTATTTTCAGCAATAGACTAAATTCAAACTTTTGCAAAAATAATTATCCAACTTTTCCTACAGTACATTTAATCATTAAATATCAATACTTTATTTTAATTCAAGTTCTATTTACGCATGAATAAAGCGAAAGCTCGCACTTGTTTGTGAGAGATCTCGCACACGGGTAATGGGGTTTTGGTAATAAGAATTCAGATCGCTCCGCTTAAAGGTTTCAGGAGTGAACGTGGTAAGTGATAAATACAACTAGAAACGATACGCTTAGCTGACTAGAAACTATAAGATCAAGGCAAAATACGGAGCAATTAACACCTGCATTCGCAACCCCTCCTAACCTCCCCTTATATCAACATTGGAGATTACATAAGATACTTACTCAAGGGAAGGAACAGTATTGTGATCGCTGAAATATCCGCACCAAGAAGGTTCTCCCCCTTTATCTATGAATTACTGGGATCGATAATATCAATATAAGTGGGAGTTAGAGGGGGTTGCTGGCACCATAATCTATTAAATTCAGAATCAGCTCTTCCTCTTATAGAAGCGAAGCGTTCTAGCCTCTAGTTAGCGCAGCGTATAGGTTTTTACTTTGCCCTAAACAAGAAAAACCCCGCTAGACTCTCGTCTAACGGGGTTATAACTTTACTCGCAGCAATCCGGCTACTAATGGTGCTCCATGCATCAAATCCTTGATAGTATGCTGATTCCTTCAGCTTATTCCTTTCT
>NZ_CAWPRC010000069.1:0-1102 GCF_963890165.1 Aliivibrio sp. SR45-2
TTGTTGTGAGTTGTCAGCCAAAAGAATAGCATCAACACGATTTGCAATACTCGGCGTTGTCTGTTTGCCTTTAGTTTCAGTGATTAAGGCGGTAAAATTCAGTTAAGTCTGTATGGAAGCAAACGTGTTATGCAGGCGTTATGTGTTTTTTAGCTAAGGAATGTCCAACTCTATGGATGATTTTAAAAGAAAATGTTTTTTCTGTTCAAAAAATATTGAAGGAAAAAAAACAATGGAACATGTTATTCCTAATAGTCTTCTTGGCCGCCTGGGAATAAAAGAAACTACACTTACTGGTGAAAGAGTTACTCAGTATAGTCGAATTAAAGTACCTTCACATGCAGCTTGTAATAATGAGTTTGGAAGTGAATATGAAGATAAGGTTTTCGAGTTATTAGAAAATACAGATCTTTTGTATGAAACTCTCATGGAAGAAGAAAAATCATTCTCAATAATGTATCATGCAAGTGAAAGTGCTACTGCCATATTAACTACATGGCTTTCTAAGATATATTATGGCCTTTTCTATGATGATTATATTAAAACAAAAGATGAGGCATGGCGGGATACTTGTGCATTCATTATACAAAATGATAATTTTAAATTTGTACAAGATTCGTATGCAAAAGGATTTGGATTCCAGTTACCATCAAGCCTTTACGTATTTAAAACAAATAACAGTGAAACTGATTTAATAACAATGGTAAACCCAAGTACTATTTTATTTAAAATTGGAACAATAACGCTCATTCTTTGTATTTGTGATGGTTACTTAACTAAAAATTACCTCTTGAATAATACATTAAGCAGTCTTAGAGCTTTGATGGCTGAAGAAGAAGGTAAAAATAGTAAGTTTCCTGTACATAAATTGGCTTTAGGGGAGCTTATAGCCTTAAGGCTATGCATTCCTAAAACACCAAAATTTGTTTATAGCGAAAATCAAATTATTAATATGAGCTTAACTACTATGGCTAGTAATCCAGAAAATATGTATCAAATTAATATTGATGAACTAGCTCAAGTTAGAGAATCAATTTTAAGTGAATTTAATATATCCATTAACGTATAACGTACACACATAACAAATGCATCAACACGATTT
>NZ_CAWPRC010000070.1:0-1082 GCF_963890165.1 Aliivibrio sp. SR45-2
CCCCGCTCTTAAGTGAATATGCTTAAAGTGATGAGTCCGTCGATTTTTTCACATCATATTAATGAAAGTTAGCTGTAATCAAGGATTAACCGACTTTCCCTATCAATTGATTGCTTCAATACCCTCACCATTGATACTTATTCATACCTCATGCCAAATCACAAAATACAAAATACAAAATACAAAATACAATAAGAATATCGTGATGTTTCTATGTGATCTAAATACAATTTCTTTATATTATGAGACGGATATCTTTAAACATCCGTACTATAGTTGTCATAATATTAGATGGACAATACGGAGAAAAATCATGGATACAACATCACTCATCTATAACACTTTAACAAACTTAACAAATGCAGAACCAGGCCAGTACGCTCAGATTAGACAAGCATTATACGACCAACTAGATTTACCGTTTGATAAGAAGTTCGCTTTATATTCAAACGTCCTAGGCCCAGTTGGTGCAGGAAAATTAGAAAACCTTGATAAAGCGATGACAAAAGCTTATGAAATTCTAGAGGATGCTCATTAATACTTCAATATATCTAGCCTTTAAGTTATCAATTAAAGGCTAGTTCATTAGGTTACCCTTGTTCAACGCGCCTTCCATAACGGAAGCCTTTTCCGTTAAGGGCTCTAATACCTCAAGCCTTCATGATCTTTGCTACATAATTAGTTGAACAAGGATATCCTAGCTTTACAAGCTCATTCCTAACTCTTCTAGAGCCGTATTTAGCCTCAAACTCTGCAAAGGTAAGTAAGACCCTCTTTTCAAAGTCTAGCCTCCTTTGGGAGGCTTTGCTTAATGATTTATTATGCCATGCATAAAAACCAGTTGAAGATGCCTTTAAAACTCGGCAAAGAAAACGAACACTATAAAGATTCCTAAAATCACGAATAAGAGCGTACTTTACTCTTGATTTTTGGCAAAGTACGCCGCTGCCTTTTTTAAGAACTCATTCTCTTTTTTTAGGTCATTTAGCTCTTTTCTCATCTTACGCATTTCTGAGTTTTCTTTTATTAAATAATCGATACCATCATGAACGGTAAACTGTTTATTTGTCAGAAGGTTAAAC
>NZ_CAWPRC010000071.1:0-1070 GCF_963890165.1 Aliivibrio sp. SR45-2
TTTACGGTGGCGTAGCTAAAGATTTCGCATCAATCGATAACGCTCCTGAAGAGCGCGAGCGTGGTATCACAATCTCAACTTCTCACGTTGAGTACGATACTCCTGCACGTCACTATGCACACGTTGACTGTCCTGGACACGCCGATTATGTTAAAAACATGATCACTGGTGCTGCTCAAATGGATGGTGGTATCCTAGTTGTTGCTGCAACTGATGGTCCTATGCCACAAACACGTGAGCACATCCTACTTGGTCGTCAAGTTGGTATTCCTTTCATCGTTGTGTTCATGAACAAATGTGACATGGTTGATGATGAAGAACTTCTTGAGCTAGTAGAAATGGAAGTTCGTGAACTTCTTTCTGAATACGATTACCCAGGTGATGATTTACCAGTAATCCAAGGTTCAGCTCTTGGCGCTCTAAACGGCGAAAAACAATGGGAAGATAAAATCATTGAGCTTGCAGAAGCTCTAGATACATATATTCCTCTTCCTGAGCGTGCTGTTGACATGCCTTTCCTACTTCCTATTGAAGATGTATTCTCAATTCAAGGTCGTGGTACTGTTGTTACTGGTCGTATCGAACGTGGTATTCTACGTGTAGGCGACGAAGTAGAAATCATTGGTATCAAAGAAACTACAGTTTCTACATGTACTGGTGTTGAAATGTTCCGTAAACTGCTTGACGAAGGTCGTGCTGGTGAGAACGTTGGTGCACTTCTACGTGGTACTAAGCGTGATGACGTTGAACGTGGCCAAGTACTTGCTGCTAAAGGTTCAATCAACCCACACACTAAATTTGAGTCAGAAGTATACGTTCTTTCTAAAGATGAAGGCGGCCGTCATACTCCTTTCTTCAAAGGCTACCGTCCACAGTTCTACTTCCGTACAACGGATGTAACTGGTGATATCACACTTCCTGAAGGTGTTGAAATGGTAATGCCTGGTGATAACGTTCAAATGACGGTTGAGCTAATTGCTCCAATCGCAATGGACGAAGGTCTACGCTTCGCAATCCGTGAAGGTGGCCGTACAGTTGGTGCTGGTGTTGTTGCTAAAATCTTCGCTTAA
>NZ_CAWPRC010000072.1:0-1036 GCF_963890165.1 Aliivibrio sp. SR45-2
AGACGTGGGATCTTCCGATCTCAACCTCAACATCTGGCTTATCAAAGCATAGTGAAATAACTTCAGGATTAGAATGTAGTTGTAAAAATAACGCCCAATCGTTTTCTGTAATTACTTCCATTTTCAAACGTTTAGTTTCGATTTTCATACCAGTGGGCTCCTGTTACATAACGCCTGCATAACACGTTTGCTACCATGCAGATTAAGCTCAAATTTACCACTTAACACGGTAAACTCAAAGAAACCTAGAATGCCGAATGTAGCAAATCGTGTTGATGCATTTGTTAGCCGTTTTCACTCAAAGCCAATTCATATTTATCAAGTTTATTTAACATGTTAATGAAATTTATATATGCATTCAAAGTATTACATTTAAAGTAAGTGTAACCTCTTACGGAATCGGGGTCATTTAACACATTGAAATTCATAGAATATACATAATGTATAGGATAACGCCTGAAATCAGTGGGCATATTGCTTTTAATATGCTCAATACCATTAACAGAATCTAAATATTCTTGGTATGTAACGTCTTTATTTTCTGTTAACGAATGAAAATAATTATGATACAAATCTTCACCATCGTAGTTATCACTAAGAATTACGAAATACTGGAATGTACTAAAAAGATCGATATAACAATATAAATACCGTTCTTCCTTATTACCATAAAGAGCTAATGTATGAAAAGGATAACAAGAGCTATTTCTTATATTCTCTTCAAAAATACTTTCCTCATTAGTAGGGGAAATATACGGTGTGACCACTATATCAGTTTTAATCTTACCGTCATTTAAGTCAATAATATTTGCCAAGTTTGTTCGATTAACTCCTTTTAACGTAGCATAACCAGCAGCAATTTTAGCTAATCCACGAGAAAATACTATATTGTCAAAATCAAATGAGAATTGATAATCCCCAACAATATCAGTTAGTACTTTAATTTCATTTTTGTTAATCGACTTTGATTTAGCAATGTAACTCGCAAATTGTTCTCCAACTTTAGAATCCTTAGCATATACAGTCTTATTCTTTT
>NZ_CAWPRC010000073.1:0-1032 GCF_963890165.1 Aliivibrio sp. SR45-2
TTTGTATCAAGGCAAAAGCCGCTTTAGATGAAGCGGGTATTGAATACACTTATCATGACGTGGTTAAAGACAGCGCAGCTCTTTATCGAATGATCCCTGAAGTGAAAGCGATCATTGGAGAGAAAACCCCCGTTACTGTGCCACAAATTTGGTTGGATGGTAAATACATTGGTGGATTTGATAATCTTGAAAAATCGATGACAATGACTAATTAAAGAGAGGTACTCATTATGAATAAAAAAAGACTCTTATTACTTCAGGGATCATTCGATAAAGAGCTGCGCTGTCTTTAACCACGTCATGATAAGTGTATTCAATACCCGCTTCATCTAAAGCGGCTTTTGCCTTGATACAAAAAGGACAGGTTGCTTTACCAAAAACGACATTACCTTTTATCTCATCACGTTGAGCGACTTTCGCTATCACGGCTTGAACAAGTACCCCACGATTCAATGCCTCACCTTGGCTAATGACCTTATCTTCAACAATAATGATCGGTGCATGCCATGCTTTAAGCTTTAATGGTTCCCACCAATGTGATAACCAATCTTTAACTTCTAATTCAATCGGAATACCGGCAAGCTCGGTATTAAAAGTATCTTGAAGAATATCTTTCGTTAATGTGCATTCACCACAAGGAACGTTAACCTTGAAAGGTCCCCAACTTCCTGCCCAGCGATATAATGTAATTTTTATTGGCTTCATCGATACTACCCCTATCAGCGTTTGTCATTCTCAAACGCCTTAAATTAAACTGAACCGTTTAGTTTAATTTAGTCTAAATTTGGATTAAGTCAACTATTTTAAATTAACCGTGCTGAAAATCAGTTTGAACATAAATAGGAATTGAGGGCATTAATCAACGCTATTG
The DNA here is from genome assembly GCF_963890165.1 of Aliivibrio sp. SR45-2. NCBI lineage: Bacteria > Pseudomonadati > Pseudomonadota > Gammaproteobacteria > Vibrionales > Vibrionaceae > Aliivibrio > Aliivibrio sp. SR45-2. The sequence goes on from NZ_CAWPRC010000073.1 coordinate 872, forward strand.
GAAGCCAATGCTATAAATAATTGGAGACTTCAATCAGGTTACCATCAAGATCTCTAAAATAAACAGAGATGATATTGCCTATTGCCCCTGTTCGCTGTACTGGCCCTTCAAAAACAGTAACACCTTGTTGTTCTATGTGCGTTTTTACATCAATGATAGGG
>NZ_CAWPRC010000074.1:0-1007 GCF_963890165.1 Aliivibrio sp. SR45-2
GAGGACGCTCACCACTTTGTGGTTCATGACTGGGGTGAAGTCGTAACAAGGTAGCCCTAGGGGAACCTGGGGCTGGATCACCTCCTTAACGATAGATTACGATTTATGAGTGTTCACACAGATTGCCAAGGTTGAAAATTAAAGAGAAAAGAAGGTGTTTAACACCTTCGCCGTGTCCCGTTCGTCTAGAGGCCTAGGACACCGCCCTTTCACGGCGGTAACAGGGGTTCGACTCCCCTACGGGATACCACTTCTTTATGAAGTACAAAGGGTCGTTAGCTCAGTTGGTAGAGCAGTTGACTTTTAATCAATTGGTCGCAGGTTCGAATCCTGCACGACCCACCATTCTTTTTACAGTGAATGGGTTTATTTCTGATAGAGTTAGGAATGAATTGAAATACTATGTGGGCGATTAGCTCAGTTGGGAGAGCACCTCCCTTACAAGGAGGGGGTCACTGGTTCGAGCCCGGTATCGCCCACCATTTCATATGGATATACTCTTTAAATGTTTTTGGAAGGATTCCAAACCAGTTCAAGAAATTGACTTCGGTTCGGATTTTTTTGTCTGAGAATGCTTAAAAAGTATTTTGTCATTTATAAATTAAATGGCGTTATATTGCTCTTTAACAATTTGGAAAGCTGACTGATTTAGCTTAATTTATTTTTACTTTTTAAAAGTAAAACAAAACAGCTCAGGCTGTAATTAAGTTAAATCAAAATTTAAAAGTTCTTAATATCTTTTGTTTATCTTTAGATAAACAAATTAAAAACACATTCAAGTGTTCTTGTATTTTGAATCCGGCGAAAAACCAGAACTCGCAATGACGAGTTCAACCTTGGTTGCTGTTTTGTCTTCACTTTTGAAAAGTGAAAGCAAACGGTCCATACGAAACCTCTTGGGGTTGTATGGTTAAGTGACTAAGCGTACACGGTGGATGCCTTGGCAGTCAGAGGCGATGAAAGACGTATTAACTTGCGATAAGCCCAGATTAGGTAGTAAAAACCTT
>NZ_CAWPRC010000075.1:0-999 GCF_963890165.1 Aliivibrio sp. SR45-2
ATTGGAGCGAAAGCAAGGCTCGTATAACAAAGCAATCAACACGATGCTATTTACATTCGGCATTCGCGGTTTGGAGTATAATTGGTTTTGTAAGTCGGTCTTTCGCACGTGTTATTGCGGCGTTAGCTGCTTCAAAGAAGGAATTTAGTATGCAAGGTGAGAAATGGCTCTCAGGTACGGAGCTTAAAGGGAAAATAGTCACATTGATTCCACTACAACTAGAGCATGCGTCAGCTCTTGTTGAAGCTGCTTCTGATGGTGAACTTTGGGACTTATGGTATACAAAAATACCAAGTAAAGAGACTGTAAACGGGTATATTGAATTGGCTTTAAGCGAACAGGACGCTGGGCGTTCTTTGGCTTTTTCTGTCATTGATAATGAAACTCAAACCATAATCGGTACAACTCGTTTATGCCACGCTGATTGTGTGAATAAACGGGTAGAAATTGGTTATACGTGGTATGCGAAAAATTATCAGAGAACCTCAGTAAATACCGAATGTAAGTTCCTTCTTCTTTCTCATGCATTTGAAAACCTCTCAGCAATCGCAGTTGAGTTTAGAACTCATTGGCATAATCATGCTTCACGTAATGCAATAGCTCGTTTGGGTGCAAAGCAAGACGGTGTAATTAGAAATCATCAACAAATGGCAGATGGTAGCTATCGAGATACCGTTGTATTTTCGGTAATTAATAGTGAGTGGTTAGCCGTAAAAGCTAGTTTGTTATTCAAACTGGAAAGGCGCAGCTAACAATTGCATCAACACGATTTGCTACACTCGGCGTTGTCAGTTTGCCTTTAGTTTTAGTGATTAAGGCAGTAAAATTCAGCTAGGTCTGTATCGTAGTAAACGTGTTATGCAGGCGTTATATGCTGGTGTGCCCCACAGAATTAGAACACATTCTATACTTAGGTTATACCTATCTGGAGGCTACCATGAGCAAGCATTATACTAAATCTTATCCTGAAGAGTATCGTAAAGAAGCTGTCCGACTCGC
>NZ_CAWPRC010000076.1:0-983 GCF_963890165.1 Aliivibrio sp. SR45-2
TTGGTAAAGAATTGATTTACCAAGATTTACTGTAAACTGAGTTTAATTAGACTGGCTCAATTAAGCGAGCAAAATATCACTTCAACAGCAATAACTGTGAAACGAAACAATCCCTTTTTCTTACACCATTTGTACGATTTGGTTTCAGCAAGTTTGGAGCTGATAAACCAAATACCCTCGCCACAATTGGGATTGAAAATACTGCGAGTAAAACATTGATGCAAACTGAAATGAGGCAAAGCCATGAACAATTGAAGCCTGAATTGGTTTCTGAAACCCATGAACTTTTGGCAATAATAGTCAATTGCCGAACCTGATGAAATGAAAACTAAAAGGCAACAAAGAAAAAGGAAATCCACCCTACTTTCACGCCTAAAAAACTAACGGCTCAATCGCTGAACTGAGCAAAAAAACTGCAATCTTAGAGTTCGTGTAATGCCTGCATAACACGTTTATTACTATGCAAACCAACCTGAATTAACCGCCTTAATCACGAAACCCAAGGCAAACCCAGAACGCCGAATGTAATAAATCGTGTTGATGCGATTGTTGTGCGTGCTTACTTTCGGCTTGGTCAACTTGGTAAAGAACTGCCCTGCCAAGATTTTCTAAGCCCTGATTCTAATTTAGTGATAGTAATTAAGCGAACAAAATGGTCTTAAATTGCGAGATGAAGTGAATGGAAAACCAATACATTTTTTACGCCATTTGAACGACTTGGTTTCAGCAGATTTGGAACTGATAAACCAGATATTCTAACAACAATTGGGATTGAAAATGCTAAGAGGAAAACACTGATGCAGGCTAAAATGAGGCATAATCAAAGAACAATTGAAGCGTAAATTAGCCTCTGAAACACCTGAACTTAGGGAAATAAGGGCTAATTTGCCGAACCTGATAATACGAAAACCAAAAGGCAACAAAGAAGAAAGGAACGCTTACTAAGCCAAAACTACAAAAGCCGCGATCCTTTTGATGAACCG